>JAIOPP010000084.1 GCA_021413845.1 Planctomycetia bacterium
GAGCCGCGCGCCGCGTCCGGCGAGGAGCTCGGCCGCTTGAAACGACGTGAGCTGCTTGGCGTCGACGAGGGCCTGCGCAAAACCGCCGCCGTCTTTCGGTCGCTCGCCGGCGGGCAACGCAGCCCACGAAGCCTTCACCTCATCGGCCGTCAGCAAGCCGGAGGCAATGAGCGACTTCCCGAATTGATCGACCGACAACGCCATGACGGGCCCCCGTAAAGTAGTGGGCTACAGCGTAATCGGAAAACCGCGCGGCGCATATCGAGCGGGGGCTCAGCGCGGCATTTTTCGGTGATCACTTCTCGCTATTCTCGCCGAGCGGAATCCATTGCACGGCATCGGCGATGACGTTCTTGCCGTCGGTCCCGTCGTTGGAGATGCGGACCCAACCGGTTTTGCCGGCTTGAAAGCGAAACTTCCCGAGCGTGCGGAAGAGCTTGGCGTGTTCGGGGATCTTTTGCTGATTGATGCGCAGCGTCGTCTCGCCGTCGGCGTGATGGATCGTCACCGGAGTGTTCGTGGCCCGACGGATGTTGTAGCAATGAGCGAGGCGCACTTCGTAGAGTCCATCGCGCGGCAGGTTCGGAATGAACGTCGCCGACTTCTTCCCTTTCCCTTCCTTTTGATCGTGCAAGTAGCCGAGGCCGACGTAAGGGGGCGTGTGCGTAGAGTATTGCCATGTGCCGACGAGCACGGCCGAAGTTTCATCGACGACAATGCCGGGCAACGACGCCGGATCGGCAACGATCAGTGGAACCAAGGCCGGCACGTCGACCTCGCCCGGCGCATGCGTATTGGCGACGGCATCCGGATGCGGCTTGAGCTTCGTCGCCGGCGGCTCCGCAGTTCGGGCCGTCGATACATAGGCGAGGCACAGCAGCGGCACGAGCGTGAGCTTGTGGAACTTCATGACGACTTTCCGGTTGCGTCAGCGCGGCTTCGCCTGATTGCGATCGCGAAACGTAAAGGACCAGATAAACTCCGCCGCGCGGCCGGTCTTGCGGCCGTCGGCGGGCTCGAATTTCCAGGACAAGATCACATCGAGCGCCGCACGATCGAGGCGTGGGAAGCCGCTCGATCGGTGCAGCGTGGCTGTTTCGACGTTCCCCGTCGCATCGACCTTGACCAACAGCTTAACGACTCCCGCCTCGCGCGCCGCCAACGACTCTGCGGGATACAGCGGTTGGATCTGCCGGATCGGCTTCGGCGGTTCGTCGGCCACGACCCCCGACGAGGCGGCCGACGGGTTGGAAGCGACCGATTCCATGAGCGACTTCGTCGCCACTTCGCGCGGCACCGCCTGCGGGACGGCGCGCGGCTTACGCACGATCGGAGCCTCGCGCTCTTCGCTCGCCTCGGGAACTTCGATCGCGGCGCGGGTTTCCGAAACCGTCGTCGGTGGTAGTCGGTCGTCTTCGCGAAGCACCGCGAACGTGGCGGTAGGCCGCTCGGGCTTCGCTTGGTTTCGTTTGACGAGCGGCTGCTCCATGGCCTGAATCTCGGGTGCCAGAATGTCCGGCGGCTCGACCGTAATTATTTTTTGGTGCTCCGGAGGCGGGGCGGCGACGGAAGCCGAAAGCTCGATCGAGTTCGAGCCCCGGCTGAGCGGCACGATCCAGCGGGCATCGCCGAACCAAGTGTCGTGTGCGAAGACGACGATCGCCGCCACATGCAGCAAGATGCTGGCAAGGACGAAGCCGAATGCATTGCGCGGCCAAGCGATATCGGTTCGCACTCCGAACCTCGGGCCCGGCGTCGGCGAGATGTGTAAGGCGAGACCGAGAGCATCGGCTGCGAGAGCGCCGGCAGGTTCGTTGCGAGCGGTCGACGGCTCGAAGTCGCCCGCCTCGCCCACTACTTGAGGGGGCTGGGCGACGACCGAGACGCAATGGATCGGCGTAATTACGACGCTGCAGACGCGAGTCATTCCCGGCTGTCCGGAGCCGTGGTCCGAGCATCGCAGCGCCGACGAAAACGACACGAACGACGCTGATCGGCGTCGTTTACGAGCATTTTCGAGACGGAGATCCGATGCGCAGAAGACGGCCGTTGGGCTAGGTGATCGTCCCGAGCGATCGCAAGCCTCAGTGTTCCGTGTCGGTAGGTCTTCTGACTTCCAAGCCTCGAGTCTTCACGGCCTTCTCATCGGGGCAAGGTCGCCAGGAGCGTGTGCTCCGAGCGAGGATTGCAACGACAATGGCGATCGAATGGAAGACTCTGTGGCGCTTGGTTACAGCGGCGGGGCCGTTCTGGATTCGCACCAGGTTCCCTGTTTGCCGACGACACGAAAACCGAGCCGTCGGCCACCGACACTTGGGTGGGAATCGAGCCTAATCGAAGCCACATGAAAGGTCAACGATTCCGCGATTCGCGCCCTACGCCGAATCCGAGAGAGGCATGCAAGTTACGTCCGAAGCGTCGGCTATGAAAATGCACGGAATTATCTGGAAAAACATATAGACGCCTATAGACTGAGGGAACGGCTGGGGCCTGAGGGGTTCGCAAAAGAAACAGGAGTTTTACATGTCTTTGAGGAACAGAACCGCACCATTCGTCGTGCGGCGCGCCGGTTCTCGTGCGCGGATGAAGTCGAGCGGTTTCACGCTCGTTGAGTTGCTTGTCGTGATCAGCATCATCGGGATGTTGATGGCTTTGTTGTTGCCCGCGATCAACAACGCTCGTGAGACGGGTCGACAAAATACTTGTCGAAGCAATCTCTCCAACGTGGCCGTCGCGATGATTTCGTACGACAGTCGTAACGGTCGCTACCCGGGCTACATGAACGTGTTGCTCACGCAACAAGGGAACCTCTACAAGGACATCGGTAGTTCGGTCGCGACTCCGGTGAGTTGGGCCGTCGAGCTTCTGACGGATCTCGATCGTAGCGCGCTGTACGAACAGTGGCGCACGGACTCCAACAGCGCCAGCGGCACCGGTAGCGGTAGCGGCGGCTCGTCGTCCTATGTTGCGAACTTGAAGGTCTACTTGGAAATCTTCACCTGCCCGAGCGACGATGCGAATCGTGCGGGAACGCCGACCAGCTATGTCTTGAACACCGGCATGAAGGACTTGGTCACTGCCACGGCTCCCGTATCGACGGGAATGCCGCGCGACTTCCAAGCCAACGGGATGTTCTTCGACAACTACTCCGACAATCCTAAGGTGAAGACGACCGCCGCTTCGCGTGGTCCGGAAATCGTGATGCGTTCGGGAAACATTCGTGATCCGAAAGATAAGACGATCATGTTCACGGAGAACGTCGATGCCGGTGACTACACGTTCGATTCGACGCTGACCGGCGACACGAACTACAACAAGTACTCCGAAGTACAAGTCGGTTGTATTTGGGACGGACTGGGAACCGTCGTCACCAACACGACGGATACGAAGCAAACGCCCGTCATGACGCCGACCGTCGACGGTTATCGAATCAACTTCGATATGGGTAAGGGAGACTTCCAAGACTACAAGTATTGCCGTCCGTCGTCGCGTCACCCGCAAGGGGTCAACGTGGCGTTCATGGGCAAGAACGTGGTGTTTATGCGAGACACCCTTTCGTACTTCGTCTTCGCGAAGCTGATGTCGAGCGACGATGCCTTGATGAAGGTGCCGGGCACGACCGGGGCATCGACGATCAACATCGCTTTGGTTAAATACCAAATCAACGACGCGGATATCAATCCGTAGTTGATCGCAAACGTCCGCCTGCAAATGCAACAAGGCCCGATCGGAAATTCCGATCGGGCCTTGTTCGTTTTTTGAATACGGCGTACCGACGTTAACGGAGCGGGTTTCCTACGGCCGCGGCATTCGTTTCCATGCCGCGCAAAGGATTGCCGGCCGAGGTCGAGGGATTCACAGTGTCGCTCACCCATGCCACGGGTCGCACCGCGGAATCTTGTCGATAGTTCGGCGCTCGGGAGGCGGCGATCGGCATCGCCGGGGCGGGGATCGGGATTCTTGCGGCGTCGGGCGTGGGAGCCATTCGCGCAGGCTCGACCGAAGGGGATGTCGGGAGGAATACCGCAGCGCGCGGCGGAGATTGCTTGTAAGCAATCGTGCTCGACGTGGTTGCTTGATAAGCGTCGTTGAGCGCCGGCACCTGAATGGCGATGCGAAGCGCCGCGACTTCATCGCGCGGCAATGTGCGCAGCACGACCGGTGCAGCAGCAGGGGCCGTGCTCACGCTCGGCATACTCGACGATTGTGGTGAAGACGCCGGCGACGAAATCGGCGGAGCGCTGAAGGTCGTTTCCGTCGTCGGATAGACGGTGTGCGTCATGCGAGCCGGCATCGCGGCGGGGGGCGTCGCCTGAGTCGTTTGCGGCGGCCGATTCACCACAGCGGGTGCAGCCGAGTAGTAAGGATTCGCGACGAACTGCGGTCCCGGATCGGCCAGCGAGAAACTCACCGGCACAAGGACGATCGCACCGAAGCTGAAGGCCCAGCGAGGGAGTCGCATGAAGATGAATCCTTTTGATAGGGGCCGCAAACTTTCTCTAGGTTCCACAACCCATACAATCGGCAGTTTTCGGGTTAGAGCTTCGGAAATTCGTCGCGGGTTGCAAACCGCGGGTCTCCGTCCGACAATCGTGGTTCGCTCCGCTGTTTTGCCGGCACCGCTTCGTGCCGGCTCCTACCTGCGATAAGCCCTTGGAAATCAAGTCGTTATGAGCATGTCTACTATGGTTGAGCCTTGGTACGCGGTCGAGAACGTCGGCGAGATCGCGAGCCCGGCGATGTTGGTCTACCCGGACCGAATCGAACGAAATCTGAAGCGCATGATCGAACTTGCCGGCGGCACGGCGCGTCTTCGTCCGCATGTGAAGACGCATAAGATGGCCGAAGTGATCCGGATGAATCTCGCGGCGGGAATCACGAAGTTCAAAGCGGCGACGATCGCCGAGGCGGAAATGTGCGCCTCGGTCGGCGCCCCGGATGTGCTGATCAGCTTTCCGCAAGTCGGACCGAACGTCGAGCGCCTCATCAACCTGTGCGCGGCGTATCCGAATACGAAATTCGCGACGATCGCCGACGACCACGGGCACATTCTGCATCTCTCGACCGCGTTCGCTCAAGCAGGCCGGCAAATCGAGGTTTGGCTCGATATCGATGTCGGTCAGCATCGCTCCGGCATCGCCCCCGATGAACGGGCACTGGCCCTTTATCTACAGCTTCACGAACTGCCGGGCACCGTGCCGGGCGGGCTGCATGTATACGACGGGCAAGTGCGCGATCCGGAACTACAAGAACGGATCGAGCATGGCGAGTCGTCGTATCGGCCGGTCGTGGAATTGGTGCGGCGCATCCGCGAGGCCGGCTTGCCGATGCGATTGCCGATCTGCGGAGGCACTCCTTCGTTTCCGGTGCATGCGCGCCATCAAGATCGGGACTGTAGTCCCGGCACATGCATCTTCTTCGACGTCAGCTACGGGCTTCGTTATCCGGATCTCGGCTTCGAGCATGCGGCGGTGCTGCTCGGTCGCGTCGTCAGCAAGCCGGGCGAGAATCGAATCTGCGTCGATCTTGGCTATAAGGCTGTGTCGCCCGATAACGCGACCTTGCGCGTGCAACTGTTGAACGTGCCCGACGCGACGGTGTTCGGTCACTGGGAAGAGCACCTTACGGTCGAAACGCCGGCTGCCGCGCAATTCTCGGTCGGCGATGTGGTGTACGGCGTGCCGTATCACATCTGCCCGACCGTCGCGCTGCAGCGCGAGGTGTATACCGTGCGCAACGGCCGTGTCGACGGCAGTTGGAAGGTCGTGGCGCGCGACCGGAAGCTGACCGTTTAACGACCCGGATCGCTGTTTGTTCCTTCGATTTTCTCCTGCTCAGAGTTCGCTTGCCCGATGTCTCATTCTCGATTGTCCACCGGTGTCGAAGGGCTCGATTCCTTGCTCGGCGGAGGCTTGCTTCCCGGCACTCTCACCGTCGTCGTCGGTGCGACGGGCATCGGCAAGACGCAACTCGGCTTACAGTTCGCCGAGGCCGGCGCGCGTGACGAGAAACGTCGTGGAATCATGTTCGATATGACTTCGCGCGGCGATCCGCAAAGCCATGCCGATTACGCGCGACGGATGTTCGATTGGTCGCTGACATCGGTCGATCCGGAAGCCGCGCCGGCGCTCGATCGGGTCTTCGCGGCCGATTTTATGCCGGGAGATTATCTCAATATCTTCCGCTATGCAGGCCGGCGCGTAGCCCGGGGAGACTTGAGCTTCGAGGAATATCAAGAGTGGCAAGCCGAACTCGCTCGCAAGCTCGGCGCGACGATCGCCTTCTTCTACGCCAACTTCATTCGGGGCTGCCGACGCACGGTGATCGACGGCATCGAGCCGCTGGATCGCAAGCGAGACTCGATCCAACTCGAACTCTTCGAATACATCTACCATCAAGTATTGCGAAAAGACCCGGAGTGGGTGGCGCGCGATCTATTTCGCGAACACTACCGGAGCCGAGAAGCGGAGATCGCCGCGGCGAAATACGAGCCGACGTCGATCGGTTGCGTGCTGCTCTATACGTCGTCGGAAACGATGCTCGACCAATTGATCGAACGCCCGCTCGACGAAGGGGATCTGCTGGCGAATGCCAACACGATCATTTACCTCGGCAAAACGCGCACGCATGAAGGTCGCATCGGTCGTGGCTTGCACGTAGCCAAGCATCGCGGCAGCGCCTGCAGCGACGACATCGTGCCGTATACGCTCGGTGATCGCGGCATGACGGTCGGCTAGAGTTACATGCCGACGCCGGCGATGCTAGCCGCGCATCTGCTGTTGCTGCATCATCTGAGCTCGGGCCTTGGCGTCTTCGGCGTCTTGGATGCGCCCGGCTCGCACGCAGACGACGCTTAAGGCCGTATAGCTGCGGGGGTCGTTCGGTTCGAGTTCGCAAGCCTTCTTGGCATGGGCCACGGCTTCGTCGTGGCGCTGGAGCTTGCCGAGATAGATCGAGAGCGCGGAATACGCCAGAGCGTAGGTCGGCTCTTGAACGAGTATCTCTTGCAGCTTTGCCACCGCTTCCTCGAACTTTCCTTGGTCCTTCAACTTCACGGCTTCATCGTAAAGCTCGAAACTAGCGGCCATAAGGGAAACTCCGACGGAAGAACAAGGAACGCAGGCGAGTAGGATCTTGCTCTAGTTTACCTAAAACTCGTGCCGGCGTCAGGGCTTGCGAAGGCGCGTTGTTGCTACGGAATCATAAATTTCCGCCTTGCGTCAAAACAGGTTGCGACGGTACTGTTCTCCCAACCGATAAGTCAATCCTGGCAGCGGTAGAGCGTAGGCGATGCAATAAGCAACGCTTCCGTTTGCCGCACCGCTCCGACGGTCTCTTGTGGTGAGATCGCGCGACGGTGCCGGGGCGTCCCCAAGCACAAGGAAGTGCACGTGGGTATTCATCCCCTTTCCGTAGTTCACCCTTCGGCGAAGTTAGGTCGGGATTGTGAAGTCGGTCCGTTTTGCGTGATCGAGCGCGACGTCGTGGTCGGAGACCGCTGTACGTTCGAAAGCCATGCGACGGTGCGGCGCGGGGTCGTGATGGGAGACGATAACCGCGTCTCCGAAAGCAGCGTGCTCGGCGGCTTGCCGCAACATCTGCAAGCACGCACTTACGACGGCAAAGTTCGCATCGGGTCGGGCAATACGTTCCGCGAGTTCACTACCGTCCACCGCTCGCTGCATGCGGACGGCGAGACGATCGTCGGCAACAATAACTTCTTGATGGTTAATGCGCACATCGCTCACGATTGCATCATCGCCGACCATACGATCATCGCCAACAACTCGATGCTCGGCGGCCACGTAACGGTCGACGATCGCGCCTTCATCTCCGGCGGCGTGGCGATTCATCAGAACTGCCGGATCGGTCGACAATGCATGATCGCCGGCACTGCCCGCGTGACGAAAGACGTACCGCCGTTCGTGACCGTCGACGGCTCGAGCAATTACGTCGTCGGTTTGAACTCGATCGGCTTGCGGCGTAGCGGCGTGACGAGCGAAGAGATGCTGCAACTCAAGCTCGCTTACCGTTTGATCTACCGTAGCTGCTTGCCGTGGCGCGAAATCTTGAGCCGCTTGGCGACGGAGTTCGCCGTTGGGCCCGCAGCCGAGTTTGCGCGGTTCTTCGAAGGGACGAAGCGCGGCATCGTCGCCGAACGGCGCCTGCCGCCGGGTTCCACGATCAAGCTCGCCACGACCGAAGAAGCGGCCGGAGAAGCGGAAGATCGCCGCAAGGCGGGCTAAGCCGCAGCACACGGCCCGCACCGCTTCATCGAGAGTCCATAAAAAAAGGCCCGGCGAAATGTTCGCCGGGCCTTTTCGTTTCTCTTCGGAGCTCGTCCGACTACTTCTTCGCCTTGTCGGCGATCGCGGCTTGAGCTGCGGCCAAGCGAGCGATCGGCACTCGGCGTGGGGAGCAACTCACGTAGTCGAGACCGATCGTGTGGCAGAACATCACGCTCGACGGCTCGCCGCCGTGTTCGCCGCAGATGCCGATCTTCAAGTCGGTTCGCTTGCTGCGCCCCTTCTCGACCCCCAACTTCATCAACGTGCCGACGCCGTCTTGGTCGATCGTTTGGAACGGATCGTTCGGAACGATATCGTTTTCCTTGTAGTAGTTGATGAAGCCTCCGTAGTCGTCGCGGCTCATGCCGAGCGTCGTTTGCGTGAGGTCGTTCGTGCCGAAGCTGAAGAACTCCGCCGACGCCGCGATCTGATCGGCTACGGCGCAGGCCCGCGGCACTTCGATCATCGTGCCGACCATGTAGTCGACCTTGATCTTCTGTTCGGCGAACACCTTCTCGGCTTCGTCCCGAATCACCTTCTCTTGGTTCTTAAACTCGGCCAAGTAGCCGACGAGCGGGATCATCACTTCCGGCTTCACATCCGTGCCGGCCTTCTTCACTTGGCAAGCGGCCTCGAAGATCGCTCGGGCTTGCATCGCCGTGATCTCCGGATAGACGATTCCCAAGCGGCAGCCGCGGTGGCCGAGCATCGGGTTCGATTCGTGCAATTCTTCGACACGGCGAGCGATATCGTCGGCCGAGATGCCGATCTTCTTCGCGAGCGCCTTTTGCGAGGCTTCGTCGTGCGGGAGGAACTCATGGAGCGGCGGATCCAAGAGGCGGATCGTCACCGGACGGCCTTGCATCGCCGTGAACAAGCCGGCGAAGTCTTCCCGTTGGAACGGCAACAGCTTCGCCAGGGCCTTCTGGCGGGTCGGCAAGTCGCCGGCGAGAATCATCTCGCGGAACTCATCGACGTGGTGGAAGAACATGTGCTCGGTGCGGCAGAGCCCGATCCCTTCGGCACCGAACGCGATCGCTTCGGTCGCTTGAGCCGGTTCGTCGGAGTTGGTTCGCACCTTGAGCTTGCGGAACTTGTCGACCCAGGTCATCAGCTTGGCGTATTGCTGATACACACGCGACTCTTCCGGCTTCAACGTCTTGGCGACGAGCACCTGGATGACTTCGCTCGGCTTGGTCTCGACCTTGCCCGAGAAGACTTCGCCGGTGAAACCGTCGACGCAGATGTAATCCCCTTCTTTGTACGTCTTACCGCCGACCGTGAGCGTGGCTTTTTCGTAGTCGATGTTCAATTCCGAAGCGCCGACGACGCACACTTTGCCCATCTGGCGACTCACGAGCGCGGCGTGCGAACTGGCACCGCCGAAGGCCGTGAGAATGCCCTTCGCGGCTTTCATGCCGCGAAGATCTTCCGGCGTCGTCTCGCGACGAACGAGAATCAATTCGATCTTCTCGTTGGCGAGGAACTTCGCTTCGGCTTCATCTGCGTGGAACACGATCTGACCGGTCGCGGCACCAGGTCCGGCATTGATCCCCTTGGTCATCAACCGACCGTCGGCGATCGCCTTCTTCTTGCCGGCCGGATCGAAAACCGGTTGCAGCAATTGGTTGAGGTCGTCGGCCGGAATGCGCTTCGGCGAGATCGCTTCTTCTTCGGTGATGATCCCTTCGTCGACGAGGTCGACGGTGATACGCACGGCGGCGAAGCCGGTCCGCTTGGCGTTGCGAGTTTGCAACATCCAAACCTTCCCGCGTTCGACGGTGAATTCGATGTCTTGCACGTCTTTGTAGTGCTTCTCGAGGATGATGCCGATCTTGTTGAGCTCGTCGTAAGCCTTCGGCATGTCCTTGGCGAGGGTCTCTTCGATCCGGAGCGGCGTGCGGATACCCGCCACGACGTCTTCACCCTGCGCGTTGATGAGGTAATCGCCGCAATAACCCGGCGTGCCGAGCGCACCGTCGCGGGTCAGGGCGACGCCCGTCGCGCAGTCGTCGCCGAGGTTGCCGAACACCATCGCTTGCACGTTGACGGCCGTTCCCCACTCATGCGGAATGCCGTAGGTGCGGCGATAAACGATCGCGCGATCGTTCATCCAGCTCCCGAACACGGCTCCGACGGCACCCCAAACCTGTTCCATCGGGTCGGTCGGGAAGTCTTTGCCGGTCTGCTTCTTCACGGCACCCTTGAACTCGGCGACGAGCTCTTTCAACTGGGCGACGGTGAGCTCGTTGTCGTTTTCGACCTTCGCGGCATGCTTCTTCTTTTCGAGTAATTCCTCGAAAGGGTCGGCGTCGGTCTTCTTTTCCGGCTTCATGCCGAGTACAACGTCGCCGTACATCTGGACGAACCGGCGATAGCTATCCCAGGCGAAACGCTCGTTGCCGGACGACTTAGCCAGGGTTTGCACCGTGGTGTCGTTCAGGCCGATGTTGAGCACCGTATCCATCATGCCCGGCATCGAGTCGCGCGCGCCGGAGCGGCAGGAGACGAGCAGCGGGTTGACCGGGTCGCTGAACTTCTTCCCCATCGTCTCTTCGACCTTCTTGATGGCCGCTTCGACTTTGGCCTTCAACTCCGGCGGATACTTCTTGCCGTTGTCGTAGAAATAGGTGCAAACCGAGGTGGCGATCGTGAACCCTGCCGGTACGGGGAGGCCGATCTTCGTCATTTCGGCGAGATTGGCCCCTTTACCCCCGAGGTGGTTCCGCATCTTGGCATCGCCGTCGGTCCCGTTCGGCCCAAATGAATAAACGTATTGATCGACATGCTCTGCCATGACAGGACTTCCTCGCGAATGCTTAAAAAATGGGGTGCAAGCGCCGTCGCCGGATTTCGGGCGCTCACGAGAGGAAACTCGGAGAGCCCGCAAGGGACGGCTTTTCGTTTGCCGATAGGGATAGTAAGTCCCTCGTTTTCGCCCGCAGCGAATACGAACCCGAAAGTTTAGAGAGGGGTCGAAAGACCGTCAAGGACCGGCCGCGGCGCGGAACTTGCTAAGGTCTCAGCCGATCGCTACGGGGCATGCTTTTTTGGGGAAACGGCTAAGCGGGGTACGAAATAGGACCAACGCCGTTTCTCAGCCTGAAATCGGTTCCGCCGTAAAAAATCAAAGTATCGGGTATCGCCGGGTAGTGCCGCCGGACATCGCTCAAGGTAGTTTAGGTAGAGTCACTCGCACAGGTCTCCGATGAACGACAGCATAGCCGGCAAATCCCCTGCGCAGCGGACGATTCCCGCCGACGGCTTCACGGTACGCGCCGTTACGGAAGTCGTGCGCGATTTGCTTGTCCCGAAGGCTTGGATCTTTTGGACCGACTTGATCCTGACGCTGGCCGTCGGCCACCTCGCGCTGACGTTGCACTTCGCCGATGTAAATTTCTTGTGGCAGGCCCTGGGCTTCGTCGTTGCGGGCATGGCCTTCTATCGCTGTTCGATGTTCATTCACGAAGTGCAGCATTTGCGCGAGGGAACGTTCGTCGGCTTTAAGATCGCTTGGAATTTGTTTTGCGGGATTCCGTTTCTCATTCCCGCTTACACCTACGGCGACCATAAAGGGCACCACGTCAATCGCGAGTACGGCACGCTCGACGACGCCGAGTATTTGCAGCTGGTGCATATGCCGCTCACTTCGACCATCTACATGCTCTCGCGCATCTTTTGGCTGCCGGTCGTGTTTCTCTTTCGCTATATGTTTCTCACCCCGGCGGCCTACGTGCTGGTTGCCGTGCGGCATTGGATTTGGAAATATGCGACCCGAGCGCCGGCGATCAACGTGCTGCGCAATCGCTACTTGCCGAGCCCGGCGGAAGAACCGATCTGGAAACTGCAAGAAGCCGGCTGCTGCATTTATGCTTGGACTGTGATGACGCTCGTCGCTACGGGAGTGCTCAGTTGGACCTGGCTGCTGCACATCTATTTCCTGAGCGTCTTCATCATCACCCTCAGCCACACGCGCACGCTTGCCTCGCACCGCTTCATCAACGATGGTCGCGAGATGACCTACATCGAACAGTTGCTCGATTCGACCACCGTGCCCGGGCATCCGCTGTTGACCGAGATTTGGGGCCCGATCGGCTTGCGTTACCATGCCTTGCACCATGTCGTGCCGTCGATTCCGTACCACAACATCGGGATCGCTCATCGACGCCTGATGCAGCGCCTCGAACCGGGCAGCCCGTACCACGCTACGCTCCGAACAGGCCTTTATCACGCCTTGTCGGATGTCGCCCACACGATGTACCGCTCGCACCTCCGGCATCGGGTCGTGGCGCGACGTCGTCGTCGGGCTGAACTTGCGGCGGCCCAGTTGCAACTTTCGAGTCAGACCACTTCGGCGTAGAATACGCCCGGTGATTTTGATTTCGTGAGTAGTAGGCGGAGCGCGCGAGGATGACGTTTGGACCCGCCTGGCAAGGGCTGCCCCCTCGGAACGACGCGCCGGATGCCGAGCCCGCGAACTTCGCGCTGATCCGCGCCGCGGCCGAGCGTTTGGCAGCCGATCTCCGCCTGGCCGAACTGCAAACCGACCATTGGCAACGCCTCGACCTCGGCCAAGCCTTGATCGACGATGCGCTCGACCGCTGCTTGGCCGCACTCATCGAAACCGGTCTGTGGGGTCGCGACAACCAGATCCCCAGCCATGAACTCTGGCGCATCGCCGGGCCGATCCTCGAATGCGGCGGCTTGCAACATCGAGCGCGCTTCAAACCGCGGGGCTACGCCGGCGACTTCGAGATGCTCGACGACTTCTGGACGCGTCGTGAAAACGAATCGCTGCCCGGCAAGTTGTTCGACCGCTACTTCTTGAAACAAGCGGCCGTCGAAGCGGTGCGGGCTCGTATGGAACAAGCCGCTTCGGCGATCATGCGGCCGGCGCTCGAGCCGGAGCGCGAGGAATTGCGCGTCGTCAGCATCGGCAGCGGCGCCGCGACCGACCTGTTGCAGGCAGCCAAATTGCTCCCGGAGTCGGCGTGCCGCAAGCTCCGCTATTCGCTCGTCGATATCGATGAACACGCGTTGGAGTTTGCCAAGCGGCGGCTCGATGCCACGCTGGCTCCCGAGCAGACGACCGCGCATCGCGAGAATTTGTTTCGCCTGGCGAAGGGGCGTCGGGGAGCGGCGCTCGTTGCCGACGCCGATGTCGTGCTCTGCACCGGGCTCTTCGACTACCTCGGCGATGCCGATGCGGCGGCGATGCTCGCGATGTTTTGGCGCGGGCTCCGCGCCGGTGGAACGCTGCTCGTCGGCAACTTCGCGCCCCATTGCCCGACGCGCGCCTATATGGAATGGCTCGGCAATTGGTATCTCGTCTATCGCACGGTCGAGGAGTTTACGCTGATTGCGGACGCGGCGGAAATTCCCGCGGCGCAACGTCGCATCGGAGCCGATCGAACCGGCTGCGATTTGTTTCTCGTCGCGGAAAAGTAGGCGGATTATTCGGTGCGGCCGAACTCCTTCGCCCACGGATGAAGCCAGTCGACGAAGCGGCGAAAGAGTTTCGTTTGATACCGAAACTCATGCCAGGCGATGCCGATCGTCCGTTCGGGTCGATCGCCGGCGAGGGAGCGATAAACGCGCGACTTGGCCGTGTCGAGCCGCTTCGCCATCTCCGGCACGAACGACAACCCCTGCCCGAGCGAGACGAGCTCTTGCAGCGTCGCCAGTTGGCTGACGCGTGAAGTCACGATCGGTTGCAGCGACTTTTGTCGGCAGAAGCTCAAGGCGTTTTCGGTCAGACAATGCGTGTCGTTTAAAAGCAGCAGCGGTTCGTCGGCGATGTCGGCCGTCGTAATGCGCGGCTTGCCGGCGAGGCGATGCTTCTTCGGCAAGACCAGATGCAACTCCTCGGTGAAGAGAGGGGCGGTGCGTAGATGCTCGAGCACGACCGGCAGCGCGAGCAAGATCAAGTCAACCTCGCCGCGCACGCACAACTCGATCGCGTTGCGCGTCGTTTCTTCGACGACTTCGATCTTCGCCCCTCGGCACTCGCGGCGAAAGTCGTCGAGCAGTTGCGGCAACATATACGGCGCAATGGTCGGGATCGCCGCGATCACGAGCCGGCCGGTGTCGGCGGAATCGGTGAGACGCGCTTTCGCATCTTCGACGAGACGTAGCACTTGTTCGGCATGATCTTGAAACGTCCGGCCGGCTTCGGTGAGTCGGGCGGTCCGGCCGAGCCGCTCGAACAGCGGCTGCCCGAGCTCCCGTTCGAGCTTGATGATCTGCTGGCTCAGCGACGGCTGCGAAACCAAGCAGGCCTCGGCGGCCCGCGTGAAATTGGCATGATTAGCAACGGCGACGAAGTAGCGGAGTTGCTGGAGTTCCATAGGCCTATCCTATCACATTCATAAATGCTTCGTCTTGGACCTATCGTGCCTAAGTTCCTACGATGGCTTATCGCCGGAACGCCGCACTCGTTCGTGTGAGAATGTCCCCCTCCCGGCGCCGTGCGGCATCCGATAAGTTGGTCGTGTTCGATCGGATCCGCTCCGCGGGGGGCCTTTCGGTTCGCCCCGCGGTTTCAAAGCCAACAGCTTGTTCCTACTTTTTCGATACGGAGATGCATCATGTTGACGGTCGGCACCAAGTTTCCTGAGTTTAAGTGTCATGCAAATGTCGGCCCGAACGCCGAGTCGCTCACGTTGATTACGAACGAATCGGCCAAGGGCAAATGGAGCGTCTTCGTTTTCTATCCGAAAGACTTCACGTTCATCTGCCCGACCGAGCTCGTCGATTTCAATAAGCGTTTGGCCGATTTCGCCGATCGCGATGCCGTCGTCTACGGCGCCAGCACCGACAACGAATACTCGCACCTGGCGTGGTGTCAGCAACACACCGACTTGCGGAACTTGAAGTATCCGTTGTTGGCGGCGCAGAAGTTGTCGTCGGATCTTTGGATCCTCGACCCGAACGAGAACGTCTGCCTTCGTGCGACCTACGTCGTCGATCCGAACGGCATCATTCAATGGGCGAGCGCCAACGCGTTGAGCGTCGGCCGGAGCACGGAAGAAGTATTGCGCGTCCTCGACGCCTTGCAATCGGACGAGCTTTGCCCCTGCAATTGGAAGAAGGGGGAAGCGACGATCAAGGTGTAGTCGCCATTGCTTGAAGAACGATTAAGCATACGAATCGGCGAGCGCAGCCGCCGTCATCCGGCGGCTGCGCCCCCACCTTCTCCCGATGGAAGAAGAGTTTATTAGGAGCATCTCGATGTCGGCGGAACCTACCATCACCTCGGCAGTGGAAGTGTTGCTCGCCCCGCTTCCGGATGCGTGCAAGGATCTCCGTCTGAACCTGACGGGCATGCTGCGCGGCGGTAGCGTCGATCAATCGACGACCTATTGCTCGGCCTTGGCTGCCGCTTATTTCGTCGGCGCTCAGGAGCTCGCCCAAGCGCTGCGGGCCGACAGCGCGTCGCTTTTGACCGACGACGAAGCCTCGGACGCGCAGGCCGCGGCTTCGCTCATGGGAATGACGACCGTGTACTACAAATCGCGCGATTTGCTCGGCAAGCCGACCTACGAGCAAATGCGGCCGAGCCTGCGCATGAATCGGATGATGAGCCCGGCCTCGCGCGTGAAGTACGAAGCGGCGGCGATGACTTGCGCCGCGATCGCGGCTTGCCCGGCGTGCTTGAAAGCGCATGAGAAGAAGCTGATCGAATACGAATGGAGCGAAGGGCAGATTCACGAATTGTTAAGGATCGCTGCGATCGTGCATGGTACGGGCATCGCGCTTGGTTCGATTCGTTAATGTCCGGATAGGTGCCTGAATCCGGCGGTTTTCCTGCCTTGCCGGCGACGGGCCGTGTCGCGACAATCGCGAGCATGCGACGTCGACGACTATTCTTCTCGATCGGAACCCGGCCCGAGGCCGTTAAACTGGCGCCGCTGGTGCGCGTCTGTCGCGCCCGCCCGACCGAGTTCGAGGTCTTCGTCTGCCTCAGCGGACAACATCGGGAGTTGGTGACGCCGCTGGTCGACTACTTCGAGCTTCGGCCCAACTGCGACTTGCAAGTGATGTCGCCGAATCAGAACTTGGCCGAGTTGACGAGCCGATGCTTGCGCAAAGTCGACGACGTGCTCGGCCAATACGGGCCCGACTTCGTGATCGTGCAAGGAGACACGACGACGGCCGCGGCGACGGCGCAAGCGGCGTTTTTTCGTGAGAAGCCGATCGTGCATGTCGAAGCCGGCTTGCGCACGGGGAGCCTGGCTTCGCCGTTTCCGGAAGAATTCAATCGACGGCTGATTTCGTTGGCGGCGAGCTTTCATTGCGCTCCGACGGAGCAAGCCGCGGCGAATCTTCAAGCGGAAGGGACGGCGAGCGGGCGGATCCGCATCACGGGAAACACGGGGATCGACGCCTTGCTATGGACCGCCGAACGGGAACGCGTGCGGATCCAAGAGTCCTCGGCCGCGCCGAGCCCGCTGGTGTTGATCACGGCCCATCGCCGCGAGAGCGTCGGCTTGGGGATCGCGAACATTTGCGCCGCGGTGAAGATGCTGGCCGCGCGGTTCCCGAAGCATCGCTTCGCTTGGCCGCTGCATCCGAACCCGAAGGTGGAGGAACCGGTACGCGGGGCGCTCGGCAACTTGCCGAACGTCGAGCTTGGTCCGGCGCTCGATTATCCGGAGTTCGTGCGGACGATGGATCGCGCGACGTTGATTTTGACCGATTCCGGCGGAGTGCAGGAAGAAGCACCGTCGTTGGGGAAGCCGGTCCTGGTATTGCGGAACGATACCGAACGGCCGGAAGGAATCGCTGGCGGCTGCGCGGAGCTCGTCGGCATCGATCCGGCGCGCATCGTCGACCGCGCCACGCATTATTTAGAGGCATCGCCGGCAGTGGGGAAGCGACTGCCGAGCGCCAACCCCTACGGCGACGGCAAAGCTTCGGAGCGCATCGCCGATTGGCTGGCGGAGTTCGATCCTGATCGGGTAAACGGATCGTAGCTCATGATTTTTCTGATCACCGACCACTGACCACCGACCACTGCATCATCTCTTCACGATCGTCCGGTAGTAATCGATGGAGCGTTTGAGCCCTTCTTCGAAATCGATTTCCGGTTCATAGCCGAGCACGGAGCGCGCGAGCGTGATGTCGGCCATGCTTTCGCGGACATCGCCGATGCGCGCGGGGGCGTGAATCGGTTGCACGTCGGTACCGAGTTGCCGATTCAGCGCGGCGATGAGCTCTAGCAGGCTTAGCGAACGTCCGTTCGCCATGTTGATCACACGACCGTTGACGTTCGCGGCCGGAGCATCGGCGGCAAGTAGGTTCCCCCGCACGACGTTCGAGACGAACGTGAAGTCGCGCGATTGGCCTCCATCGCCGTAAACGGTCGGGCGACGGCCGGCGAGCAGGGCCGTGATGAAGAGCGGAATCACGGCCGAGTAGGCGCTGTCGGGATCTTGTCGCGGGCCGAAGACGTTGAAGTACCGGAGGCAGACGGTCTCGATCCCGAACGTAGCGGCGAACGAACGGCAATAGATTTCGGCGGCGAGCTTCGCCGCACCGTAAGGGGAGATCGGTGCCGGCAGGTCGGTCTCGCGCTTGGCACTCGAGGGTTGATCGCCGTACGCGCTCGAACTCGCGGCATAGACCAAGCGCCGCACGCCGGCTCGCCGGGCGGCATCGAGCAAGTTGACGGTTCCTGTGACGCAAGCGGCATGCGTTTGCAGCGGGGCTTCGACGCTCAGCGAAACGGAAGCGAGCGCCGCTTCGTGGAAGATGCAGTCGACCCCTGCGACCGCTTTCGCAACGATCGCCTCGTCGACCAAGTCGCCTTGTAGAAACTCGAGGCGATCGGCCCAGGGGGCGATGTTCTCAAGCTTGCCGGTGCAAAGATTGTCGAGCACGCGTACCCGATCGCCGCGACGAACGAGCGCTTCGACGATGTGCGAGCCGATAAAGCCAGCGCCGCCGGTAACCAAGAAGATGCGCGAAGCCAAGGGTGTGCCGCTCCTGAGAGAACTTTGCCGACGGCATGGAGGCCGTGCGGGCAACGGGATCGTTCGATGTTGCAATCGAGACCGGAAAATTTAGCACATGCGGTAGCTTGCCGACCTGCCGGCTCGCCGCCCGTGGACAATCGGCGGCGGATTGGTAGCACCCGCGCTGCCGGCATTCCTTACGATCGGCACGACCGGACTTTCGCACGCCGACGACCGGTATTTACGAGGCCCGAGCCTTCCGATAACCTCCCTGCCGCATGAGGGGAAGAATGGTTTCGAGCGTCTCGAATTCGGCCGGCGGAGAGCGGAACATGAACGATTGCAAGTCGCGAGCGGGATCGGCATTGCGCGGGATCGTGTTAGCGGTCAGCTGTGTGCTCGGCTGCGTCGGCGAAGCGGCGGCGCAAGAGTTTCGGATCGAGAGCCGAGTGTTCGACGGCAAGCAACTCGTCGGCGGCAGCACGACCGTTTTCGCCGCCAAGACCTACGACTTTCTCACCGACCCGCCGGAAGCGGTGGTGTTCGATGCCGCGACTACGCGGTTCACGTTGCTCGACGACCGCCGCAAGGTGCGCTGCGAACTAGCGATGGAACAAGTGACGGACTTTTGCGAACGCTTACGCGAGCGCTCGAAGCTGAGCGACTCTAGTTATGTGAAGTTTCTGGCAACGCCGGACTTCGAAGAACAGTTCGACGCCGAGAAGCGCGAGCTGGTGTTGAACAGCGCCTTTATGGTGTATCGCGCGAAGACAGTCGCAGCCCGCGACACCGAATCGCTCCGCCGATACCAAGACTTCACTTATCGGCAAGCGCAATTGAACACGGTCTTGAATCCAGGCTCGCAACCGCCGTATGCCCGACTCAAGTTGCACGCCGCCTTGGCTGATCGGCAAGTCATGGCCGAAGAGGTCACGATGCGTCGTGCGTCGGTCGTGCCGAACTTCGGCAAGACCTTGCGTGCCGAGCATAAGATCGCGTGGACGCTCGACGATGCCGATCGCCGCCGAGCGGCCGAGGCCGACGAGCATGCGACGACCTACGCTCCGCTGCCGATCGCCGAGTATTTGCGCCCGGTTTTGGAACAGGCGCAGCAATAAGCCGCCGGTTCGAGCGGCTTCGGCAGTGCATCGCCGCGGCAGCTTATTGTATTAAATCGCGAGGCTACCTAAACGGTGGCATCGCCGCCGGCGAGGGATTACGATAGCGGGCGATCGAACCATTCGATTTCCCGCCCACCGTTTCATCCTTCGTCGAGGTTGCCGCCATGCCGTACGTCCGAAGTGCGATCTTAGGTTGCTGTTTGTCGCTCTTCTCGGTTCTTACGCCCGACGAAGCCTCGGCGCAAGGCACGGTCACGGTCGCGGCGCGTGACAAAGCCGTGCATGGCGTGGCGGTGCTCATCGACGGCAAACTGTTCGCCGACTACGTGATCGGCAACGGGCCGAAGCCGTATATCTGGCCGATTGTCGGGCCGACCGGCAAGCCGATGACTCGGGCTTACGCCAACGCTTGGGTCGACGGTGAAACGACCGATCATCCCCATCAACGATCGTTTTGGTTCACGCATGGCAACGTGAACGGCGTCAACTTTTGGGCGGAGAATCCCGGCGACGGCTCGAAGCTGAAGGAGGCGGACGGAGACGGCGTGCTCTACTCGGGCCACGGTTCGATCGAGCACAAAGAGTTTACGAAGATCGAAGCGGCAGGGAGCACGGCCACGCTCGTGTCGCGCAACGATTGGCTCGGGCCTAAGGGAGATAAGATTCTCGAAGACGAGCGCACGACCGTCTTCCGCGATCTCGGCGACGCGCGGGCGATCGACTTTACGATCGTGCTGAAGGCCACGAACGGCGACGTGAAGTTCGGCGAAACGAAAGAGGGCTCGTTCGGCGTGCGCGTGCCGACGGAGATGGACGTCGATCACAAGCCGACCGGCGGCAAGATCGTCTCGAGCGAAGGGCTGACGAATAAAGACGCTTGGGGAACCAAAGCCGCGTGGGTCGATTACAGCGGCACGGTCGGCGGCGAGCAACTCGGCGTGGCGATCTTCAATCATCCGTTGAGCTTCCGCTTTCCGACCCGCTGGCATGTGCGGCCCTATGGCTTGTTCGCAGCCAATCCGTTCGGTGCGACGAGCTTCGACAAGAACACGAAGGATGAGAGTGGAGCAACCGTTCGCTCCGGCGAATCGCTGACGCTGCGCTATCGCGTTTTCTTCCATAAGGGAGACGTCGCGGTCGGGGGCATCGATGCGGCTTATAAGCAATATGCCGCTGAGAAGCCGTAACGGTTTCAAGACCGCGATGTCGTTCGCTTCTATGCGCTGTTTCCGGCCGATGGCAATGCCCGGCTGAGATGGGAATCGCACGCGCTGCGCCAAGGGATGTGTGTAACGGCGTTCCCGAATGTAACGTCGCTTTTCAGCGGCGTTTGTCGCGCCATTGCCGCACTGTTGCGGCTCCATGGGTTCGCGCGTTTAACGGCAAGCTGCGCGACGAACTTTAGCGGAGAAAATTCGGCCGGTGTTGCCCATGCGCATTTTTACTTGTCGAAGTAGGTTGCGCACATTGCCGATAGCTCAAACAAGCCAATGGCATCCTAAGCCTTTAGCTTTCTCTATGCGACTCATTCGACCACCCCAGAGGCGCGCATTCGTATGAACCAGGGTGACTGCCAACTCAATAACTTGAACGAACTTCGAGACTACGTCTACGAAACCCTTTGTCTGAGAGAGAATTTAGAGCCCGGTGCGTTCCACATGTCGGAACAGCTTTTGATCCGTGCGGGCAAGCCATGCGGGATGCATTTTTGCCTACACGGCCCTCGTGCGGTGATGTTCTCCGCGATTTGGGAGACGAAGCAGCAGACGATTTTGTTTTACGATTCGACGGGAATCCGTTTCCAACGGACTCGCCTGGCGAAAATCCACGAGATGGAAGCGGTTGCCGCCTAAGCGAACGACGTGTTGACCGCCCTGTCATCGTGATGTATACATAAGACCACTAATCATCAATTGTACATGGAGGATTGATTATCCATGCTAGTGCTATCTAGAAAAGAAAACGAACGGATTCGTTTGGGCGATTCCATCATCGTGACCATTGTGCGGGTCTCGGGAGATAAGGTGCGGCTCGGCATTCAAGCGCCGCCCGATGTGCTCGTGTTGCGAGACGAACTGGAGACCTTTAGCAAGCAAGACGCTCCGCAGTTAGTCACTCCTCTGGTGACAGTCGTTGATCTGCCGATCGTTCCCCAGGCTTTGGCCGGCTAGGCAGGCTTAGTTAATTGCGTAGATGCCCGGACCTTTTTAAGCAGTAGGCCTGTCGAAGTCGCTATTAAGCGCTTCGACAGGCTGCAGGGCCACGCAAGGAAGGACCCCAGGCTGGGAAATCGCTGGAATTCGGCATCGCTGAAATTAAACTGGTGGTTTACCGCCGACTTGCGTCTTTTTTTGATTTTTTGAAAATCTGCGCGTAACTGCCGGCATAACCGAGTCAATTAGCGTCGGTAGCCCGAAAAACTTGGTTCACGCCTCCCTGCGATCCCACCATCGTCTCTCTTAGGCGATCTCTCGCACGGCGTGAACTGCCTTCCTGGCTGCGAATTGGCTGACGACGAATTGCCCGCCTGGCTTGTTGCCCGCCTGACTTGGCAATCTTGCTGAAAACACCCTCCCCGATAACAGTCCCGCTTTGACCGGAGATGGATCTTATGATGAAGCCTAGCCGCCGTGATTTCTTGACCGTCGGTGCCTTGGCCGGCGTCGGCCTGACGCTCCCTGAGCTTTTCCGATTGGAAAGCGCTCGTGCCGAGAAGAAGAACTATGACTTCTTGGAAGCCAAGGCGAAGAGTGTCATTCATATCTACTTGCCGGGCGGTTGCGCTCACCAAGAGACGTGGGATCCGAAGCCGTTCTCGCCGATCGAATACCGCGGCGACTTGAAGCCGATCAAGACGAAGGTCGCCGGGGTCGAGTTCTCGGAGATGATGGTCAAGTCGGCCGACATCGCCGACAAGCTCTGTATCATCCGCTCGATGACCCACGGCGAAGCCGCCCACGAACGCGGCACGCACAACATGTTCACCGGTTATCGCCCGAGCCCGGCATTGCAATACCCGAGCTTCGGCAGCGTCGTGAGCCATGAATACGGCCCGCGCAACAACCTTCCGCCTTACGTCTGCGTTCCGGGTCAGCCGAACGAGTTTGCCGGCACGGGCTACCTGAGCTCGTCGTTCGCACCGTTCAGCCTCGGTTCTGATCCTGCTCAGGGTGGCTTCCAAGTTCGCGACCTGACCTTGGCGAACGGGGTCGACGACACCCGTTTCGCTCGTCGCCGCTCGGCACTCGACGCGGTCAACGAATACTTCCATGCCAAGGAAAAGTCCGACGCGATCGACGCGATGGACACCTTCTACGATCGGGCCTACAGCCTGATCAGCTCGAAGGAAGCTCGCGAAGCGTTCAATATCAACGCGGAATCGGAAGCCGTTCGGAACGAATACGGCCGCAACGAAGCCGGTCAACGGATGTTGATGGCGAAGCGTTTGGTCGGTGCGGGGGTTCGTTTCGTGAGCCTCACATACGGCGGCTGGGATATGCACTCCGGCATCGTCGGCGCGATGAAGCGCCAATTGCCGATTTTCGATCAAGCCTTCTCGGCCTTGATCACCGATCTCGATCGCAGCGGCTTGCTCGATAGCACGCTCGTCATGGTGAGCAGCGAATTCGGCCGGACGCCGAAGATCAACAACACCGCCGGTCGCGACCACTGGCCGAAGGTGTTCAGCGTGGCTCTTGCCGGCGGCGGCGTGAAGAAGGGAGTCGTGTACGGCACGTCGAACGCAATTGCCAGCGAACCGGAAGACGATCCGGTCAGCCCGCAAGACTTGGCGACGACCGTTTACAACCAGCTTGGAATCGTGGCCGACAAGGAATTGATGGCTCCAGGCGATCGTCCGATCGAAATCATCGACGGCGGCCGGGTCATCAAGGAAATCTTGGTCTAGGCTGCGGTCCGACGAAGTCTGGTTTGCTGAGAAGTAGTCGAACAGCTAATCCGCTTTTTACCGCACGAAATCGCGTCTCGAAGGGGCCGAGACTAGACGGATCGTGCGAGCGAAGATTAGTATGATATCGGAATGATCCACCCGGTGATGCCTAGGGCTTGCCGGGTGGATCGTTCGTAGAATGGTGTGGTCGCATTTGCGTGCATCTTCGCTTCCGTTCGGTTCGTGCTGCACCACGATGAGATGACCGCGATGAAATCATCGCGATTCATCTTTGGGTGTGGCGCTTGTTTCGATAGTCCGCGGTCCTTGCTTGCCGCGTTGCATTGCCTACCCCGATTGTTGCCTTCCCCGGCACGCCCTCCCTCCTGAGGTTTTTCATGTTTGCCTCGCTCCGTGCTTACGGAATCCGTTTCGTTGCGACGGCCGTCGTCGTCTGCTGTACCGCGCCGAACTTCGTTTCGGCTGCGAACCCTTCGCTCAGCTCCATCGCACCGAACGGCGGTAAGCGAGGGGGCGATATCGAAGTGCAAGTGAGCGGCCGGGCGATCTCCGATGCCCCGGAGTTGGTCTTCTATTCGCCCGGCATCAAGGTCAAAAGCATCGAGCAGATTAAAGACAAGGCCGGCGTGGTGAACGACAACCTCGTCAAGGCGGTGTTGACCCTCGCTCCCGATTGCCGCCTCGGCGGTCATGCGTTCCGAATTCGGACGGCGAGCGGCTTGTCGGATATGCCGATCTTGTTCAGCGTCGGCGCTCTCGATGTGGTCGAAGAAAAAGAACCGAACAGCGAATTCACCACGCCGCAGGAAATTCCGCTCGGCGTGACGATCAACGGCTCGATCGGCAACGAAGACGTCGACTACTTCGTCGTCAACGCGAAGAAGGGCGATCGCATCTCGGCCGAAGTGGAAGGGATTCGCCTGGGCCGCGCGGCGTTCGACCCTTATCTCGCCATTCTCGACTCGGATCGTTTCGAGTTGGCTCGCAGCGACGACTCGGCCATGGCGTGGTACGACTGCACCTGTTCGGTCCTTGCTCCGGCCGACGGCAAATACACCGTTCTAGTCCGTGAGAGCACGTTTGTCGGTGGCTCGGTATATCGACTCCACATCGGCAAGTTCCCTCGCCCGACGGCGATGATTCCCGCCGGCGGCAAGCCGGGCGAAACGCTCGACGTCACGCTGCTCGGCGACCCTTCGGGGCCGATCAAGCAAAAGTATACGGTCCCCGCGAAGCCGGAGTTCCTCTCGTCGACCTATGCCAAGGACGACAAGGCGACGCCGTTCTTCCCGAAGGATGCCTTGGGTATCGCTCCTTCGCCGCTGGTGTTTCGGGTCTCGAATTTGAACAACGTGCTGGAAGTCGAACCGAACGACGAGCCTGCCAAGGGGACGACTTGCGAAGCTCCGATCGCGATGAACGGCGTGATCGAGAAGCCGCGCGACGTCGATTGTTTTCAATTTAAGGGAACGAAGGGACAGGTCTTAGAGATTCGCGTGCATGCCCGCAGTCTCCGCTCGCCGCTCGACTCCGTGCTGACCGTGTTGCGGCTATCGAACGGCTCGAGCCTAGGCACGAACGACGACTCAGCCGGACCGGATAGTTACCTGCGGGTGAACATCCCGGCCGACGATGTGTACGTCGTGCAGGTGAAGGACATGCTCGATCAAGGGGGGGCTGACTTCTCATATCGCGTCGAAGTCACGCCGGTCGAACCGAGCGTTGCGCTGACGTTCGCCGAGAAGATTCAATACGTCGACGTGACGATGCCGGTCGCTAAGGGGAATCGCGGTGCGTTGATGGTCAATGTCCAGCGCATCGGTTGGAACGGCGATCTGAAACTGGATTTGCAAAACGTACCGAAGGGAATGAAATACGAAACGCTTCCGCTGCTCGGCAATATGACGAACGTGCCGGTTCTGTTCACGGCCGCCGACGATGCCCCGGTAGGAGCTTCGACGGTCGGCATGACGGTGAGCCCAACCGATCCGAAGGCCGAGAAGGTAACCGGCTTCGCCAAGCAAACGACGATGCTGATTCGGGGCGGCAACAATGCCCCGATCTATACGCAAACGATCCACGGTCTGACGACCGCCGTGATCGAAAAGGTTCCGTTTAAGATCGAGATCATGGAGCCGAAAGTTCCGCTCGTGAAAAACGGTTCGATGGATCTCAAGGTGCGCGTCGTACGTGCGAAAGACTTCAAAGCGCCGATCGCGATTCGAATGCTATTCAATCCGCCGGGCGTGAGTGCTTCGAGTTCGGCGCAGATCGCCGAAGGAAAAGACGAGGGGATCTTGCAAATCACCGCCGGCAGCAATGCCGAAATCAAAGATTGGAAAATTCTCGTGCTCGGCACGGCGAACGTCGTCAACGGGCCGGTGGAAGTCGCTTCGCAATTCGCGACGTTGAAAATCGGCCAACCGTTCTTTGATTTCGCGATGAAGCCGAGTGCCGGCGAGCAAGGGAAGCCGGTCTCGTTCGTCGCTCAGATTACGAACAACGTCGAATTCACGGGCAAGGCGAAAGTGCAACTGGTCGGTCTTCCGGCGGAAGCGGTCTGCCCTGAGATCGAGATCGGGAAGGATGCCACCGAGGCGATCTTCAACGTGACCACGACGACGAAGACCCCGCCGGGTCGGCACAAGGCGATCTATGTGAATTTGGTCGTGATGCAAAACGGCGAGCCCGTCGCGCATACGTTCGGCCCCGGCGAGATCCGGGTCGATGCTCCGCTGCCGCCGAAGGTAACGGCCAAGCCTGCCGCTGCGGCGGTCGTTGCTAAGCCGCAGCCGGCAGCCGTCGTCGCGAAACCTGCCGCTCCGAGAGCATTGAGCCGGTTGGAAACCTTGCGTCTGCAGAAGAATCAAGATGCCGCGGCACCTGCCACGGGTAATAATAAGTAGTCGAAGTCGGCCGGTGGTTTTGAGTTTCGTTTCGGACACGCATGAGAGAGGTTATCGCCGTGAGTCGCTTCGCAAAACCGTTTATCGCCTCGTCGATCTTGGCGATCGTCGCCGGATTCGCTTCGCCGCTTACGACCATCGCCGCTCCGGCCGCTGCGGCGAACGGATCGGACGCCAAGGCCATCGTGAAGATCGAGGTGTTTCCTCCCGATGTGAATCTTTCGACGAAGCGCGATAGCCAGCGCTACCTCGTCATGGTCACGCGTGCCGACGGCGTGACGCAGGATGTGACGAACGAAGCGAAAGTGTCGATTGCCGACAAGACGTTCGCCCGGGTCGATCAACAGACGCTCTATCCCGTCGCCGACGGCACGACGACGCTCGACGTCACCTACGGCACGCAGAAGCTGCAAGTTCCGGTCGTGGTGAAAGACGCCGCTGCCGATCGGCCGGTCAGTTTTCATCTCGATGTGATGCCGGTCTTCATGCGTTCGGGCTGCAATACCGGGAGTTGCCATGGTGCGGCTCGCGGTAAAGACGGCTTCATGCTCTCTCTATTCGGCTATGATCCCAAGGGGGATCACATGCGGATCACGCACGAACTCGGCAATCGCCGGATCAACCTCGGCATGCCTGCCGAAAGCCTGTTGTTGGAAAAGAACGACGGCTCGGTTCCGCACACCGGCGGCAAGCGATTCGATCGGACGAGCGCTTACTATCAAGTGATTCTCGAATGGCTCAACAACGGCGCCCCGCTCGACGAAGGGGAAGTCGTCAAGGTGGTGCGGGTCGATCTCTATCCGAAGATCGCCGTGCTGGAAGGCTCCGGCACGACGCAGCAGATGATCGCCCGAGCGGTTTACGCCGACGGCACCGATCGCGATATCACGAACCTCGCCGTGTTCCTTACGAACAACGACAACTCGGCTCCGATCAACGAAAACGGCTTAGTCACCGCCGCGAATCGGGGAGAGGCGTTCGTCATGGCTCGCTTCGATACGCACACGGTCGGCAGCCAGTTACTCGTCTTGCCGAAAGATGTGAAATATACCGAACCGGCTGCCAAGCCGGCGAACTACATCGACGACCTCGTCGGCGCGAAGCTGAAGAAGCTGCGCATCATTCCGAGCGAACTCTGCACCGACGAAGTCTTCCTGCGCCGCGTGACCCTCGACATCACGGGCCTGCTCCCGACCGAAGAAGAGTTCGCCGCTTTCTCGAACGACAAAGATCCCTCGAAGCGCACGAAGCTTGTCGACCGTTTGTTGGAGCGGAAAGAGTTCGCCGAAATTTGGGCGATGAAATGGGCCGAAGTCTTGAAGGTGCGTACCAATCAAAACGTGGTGAGCACTAAGGCCGCCGTGGCGTATGCCGACTGGCTGACCGCGCAGATTTCCGACAACGTGCCGCTCGATAAGATGGTTCGCGATCTGCTCTCGACGAGCGGCAGCGCTTTCAAGAGCCCGGCCGTGAACTACTATCAAGTCGAGCAAGACTTGCTGAAGACCGCTGAAAACACGGCTCAGGTGTTCTTCGGAATCCGGACGCAATGCGCCCAGTGCCACAACCATCCGTTCGATCGCTGGACAATGGACGACTACTACAGCTTTGCGGCGTTCTTCGCGCAAGTCGGTCGCAAGCCGACGGAAGACTATCGCGATATCGTGATCTACAACCGCGCCGGCGGCGAGACGTCGAACCCGGTGACGAAGAAGCAAATGACTCCGAAGTTCCTCGGCGGCGTGGTTCCTGAAATCAAGCCGGGCGAAGATCGCCGCGTGGTGCTCGCCAACTGGCTGACCTCGACCGACAACAAGTTCTTTGCGCCGAACGTCGCCAACCGCATCTGGGACCACTTCTTCGGCCTCGGCATCGTCGACCCGGTCGACGACATTCGCGTGAGCAACCCGGCGACGAACCCGGAACTGCTGCAAGCGCTCGGCGATAAGCTCGTCGAATACAAATACGACTTCAAGCGGCTCGTTCGCGATATCTGCCTCTCGAACACCTATCAGCGTTCGGGCACCGTGAACGAAAGCAATGCCGGAGACGGGAAGAACTTCTCGCATTCGACCGTCCGTCGCGTGCGGGCCGAGAGCTTGCTCGACATCATCACCCAAGCGACCGAAACGAAAGAGAAGTTCCAACGTTTGCCGCTCGGAGCCCGCGCCGTGCAGATCGCCGATGGAAGCACCTCGAATTACTTCCTCGATACGTTCGGGCGCTCGAACCGGTTGACCGTCTGTGCCGACGACGTGAAGACCGATCCGTCGCTTTCGCAATCGTTGCACTTGCTGAACGGCCCGACGATCGAATCGAAGATCTCGAACGGCGGTTCGATCGATCGCTGGTTGAAGGCAGGGAAGACCCCGTCCGAGATCATCGATACGATTTTCATTCGCTGCTTGACGCGCAAGCCGACCGCCGAAGAGAAAGCCAAGCTCTTGGCGATCATGCCGGAAAAGAATCCGCAAAAGGAATTGACGGACGTCTATTGGGCCGTGCTGAATTCGCGCGAGTTCGTGTTCAACCACTAGTTCCCGTCCCGTTCGCGACTTGCCGGCGCAGCGATCGAAGTCTTGATCGTTGCGCCGGCAAGTCGGCCGTTCCTTCCTACTTCGCAAGTTCGTCGACTCTCGTTCGAGTAATTTTTATGCGTATCGCTTTGCGCTCGGTGTCGTTCGTTCCCGCGGTCGGTTTTCGCGCCGGGATGCTGCTCGCCGTCGTAGCCTGCACCGGTGTCGCGCTCGCGGCCGATCAGAAGCCTGCCGACCCGAAGGCTCCCGACGCCAAGGGGCCGAAGATCACTTACGACGAACACGTTCAGCAGATCTTTCGCGAGCATTGCTACACCTGCCACAACCAAAACGAGTCGAAGAGCGATTTAGCCCTTGATAGCTACACGCGCACGATGGCAGGTGGTGCGGGTGGCGAGTGCGTCATTCCCGGCGATCTCGAAAGCTCGCGGCTCTATGCGTTGGTCGCCCACATCGAATCGCCGAAGATGCCCCCGGCGCAAGACAAGATCGCCGAGGCGAAGCTCACGCTCATCAAGCAATGGATTCTCGGCGGTGCGCTGGAGAATGCCGGCTCGAAAGCCAAGATCAAACCGAAGGTCGAGTTGAAGGCCGCCACGACGGCCGGTAACAAGCCGAACGGTCCGGCGGCGATGCCCGAGAAATTCCGTCGTCAGCCGTTCGTCGTTGCGACGCGCCCCGGCTCGTCGACCGGGATCGCAGCGAGCCCTTGGGCGCCGCTGATCGCCGTGGCCGGTCAGAAGCAAATCATGTTGCACAACAGCGACACCGGCGCGCTGCTGACGATCTTGGCGTATCCCGAAGGAATTCCGCACATCTTGAAGTTCAGCCGCGACGGCTCCGTGTTGCTCGCCGGCGGCGGGCGGGGCGGATCGTCGGGCAAGGTCGTATTGTTCAAAGTGAAGACCGGCGAGCGGATCACCGAAGTCGGCGATGAGCTCGACGTCGTACTGGCCGCCGACGTCAGCAGCGATCTGTCGCTCGTCGCACTCGGCGGGCCGAAGAAAATGGTGCGGGTCTTCTCCGTTGCCGACGGCACGTTGCAATATGAGATGAAGAAGCACACCGATTGGATCTATGCCGTCGAGTTCAGCCCCGACGGCGTCTTGCTCGCCTCGTCGGACCGGAGCGCGGGCCTGATGATTTGGGAATCCGACGGCGGTCGTGAATACCAGAACCTCACCGGACACACGGCGGGCATCACCGATCCGAGTTGGCGGGCCGACTCGAACATCTTGGCAAGCGTGAGCGAAGACGGCTCGCTTCGCCTGTGGGAAATGGAAAACGGCAAGCAAGTGAAGACCTGGGTTGCCAACAACGGGGGCTCGCTCGCAGTCGAGTTTGCGCCGAACGGCCAAATCGTCACGGCGGGGCGCGACAAGACGTGCAAAGTTTGGGACCTCGACGGCAAGCTTCTCGCCACGAGCGAAGCGATGCCCGAGATGGTGATGGACGCGGTACTGTCGTACGACGGCAAGCGGATCATCGCCGGCGATTGGGCGGGCAACGGCCGATTTTTCGATGCAGTGACCGGCAAGCCGGCGGGCAATCTGTTGCTCAACCCGCTGCCGCTCGAGCAACGGGTGTCGTACACGGCGCAACTCGCTTCGGAAGCGGAGAAGCTGGCCGTTGCGGCGAAGACCTCGGCGGAGAATGCCGGCAAGAATGCCGAAGCCGCCGCTGCCGGGGTCGCCAAGGCAAACGCTTCGGCGAACGAAGCGGTTGCGGAAGTGAAGCGGCTCGAAGCGTTGCGGCCGGAGCTCGATCGGCAAACTCCGGTCAAGCAAGCCGCGGTGAATACGGCTCAACAAAAGGTAACCGCGCTGCGTCGGCAACAGGCGGACGTGAAGGGGGCGGAAGCCAAGGCCGTCGCTCAGGCCAAGCAAAAGGCCGACGCTTCGACCGCGGCCGCAGACGCCGTGAAGAAGATCGAAGCGGAAGTCGCCAAGCTCACGGCTGAGAAGAAGGAAAAGGAAATTCCGCCGGCAGCGAAGCGGCTGGATGCCGCTAAAGCCGATGCCGCGGCCAAGACCGCACAAACGACCGAAGCGGCGAAGGCCCTCACCGACGCGCAAGCGAAGGCCAAAAAGCATGGCGAAGATCTCGCCGTCGCCGAGAAGGCGATCGTGGATCTCAACGCCGATTTCGAGGCGCATCGCAAAGCGATCGGCACGGCAGCCACGACGCTGAACGCTTTGAAGCCGCAGATCAAGCCGCGGCAAGATGCGATCGCTCCGGCGATCAAGGCGAAAGAAGCCGCCGACAAATACTATGCCGAGCAACAAGCCCTCGCGAAGACGGCAGACGACGCCGCTAAGGCCGCGAAGCAGATCGCCGAGCAAGCAGTGGCCGATAAAGCCGAGTACGATAAGGCAGCCAATCCGCAGCAAGCCAACGCCGCGAAATAGCCCGGACGCCGGCGTTGCCGGATGTGGCGTGGCTGTGCTGCCGGCTCAGCTTTTTAACTCTTCAAGGCCCTCGATCCTATCGGATCGAGGGCCTTTTCTTTTCGCATAGCCCGCACACTGCGCATCTGAACGCCAGAATCGTCTTTTTGGATGACTTTGCCGGTTGTGGTGAGTTGGAAAACTTTGCCGATTGTATCGATTGCCCCAAGTTTTCCGGCCGGCGTTCCGATAACAAGGCTAACGCATTCTCCGCCGGGGGGCGCAGGGTCGACGCAGCGCGTCGGTCCTGGAGATGCGGAACAGGACGATTCGTGCCGTCGCTCGGTTTCGGCGTGCTCGATCGTCTCCTAAAGTTCCTCGTTTCACATAGGACGCGACCTCCCATGAAACGGCAAGCTCGCCAGGTGTTGGTATCCGTGACGTTGCTCTCGATGCTCGTCACCGGCTGTTCACCGACCCGACCGTTTTACTTCTTCGACGACGGCAACCTTTCACACTATAAGGGTGCCGCGACCGAGATCGAGTATCCCGATGTGCAAACGACGATGTTGGAGGACGTGGCGCAGGCGCTACCGCCGCTGACCGTCGCCAACAACGACCCGCGTGAGATCTGGGATCTCACGTTGGAAGAAGCCATGCAGAACTCGATGGCGAACAGCAAAGTGCTGCGAACGTTAGGCGGCACGCCCGTCACGTCGAGCAACATTCAAGTCGCCTCGCTCAACAACGCTCGATTGCTGCTCGGGGCAGATAACGCCTCGACGGTTTATAACCCGGCCTTGCGTGAAAGCGATCCGCGCTTCGGCACCGAAGCCGCTTTGAGCGCGTTCGACGCGCAATTGTCGAGTAGCTTGTTCTGGAACCACAACGATCGCCCGATCAACTTGCGGCAAGACTTGCAAGTGTTCTCGCGCAGCGTGTTCATGCAAGATACGGCCGCCTTCACGGGCCAGATCTCGAAGATCGCCGCCGACGGCAGCACGTTCTACGCTCGCCAAGGTACGAACTACGAATGGAATAACAACCCGTCCAACCAGTTTCCGAGCATCTACACGGCGACGTTGGAAGCGGAGTTCAAGCATCCGTTGTTGCAAGGTGCCGGCGTCGATTTCAATCGTATCGCGGGACCGAACTCGACCTCGGGCGTGTATACCGGCGTGGTCATCGCTCGTATCAATACGGATATCGCTCTCGCCGACTTCGAAGCGGGCATTCGCAACCTCGTGAACGACGTCGAAAACGCGTACTGGAACTTGTACTTCGCTTATCGTCGGCTCGATGCCAACGTGGTCGGCCGCGACAGCTCGTTGCAAACGTGGCGCAAAGTACACGCGATGGCGCAAGCCGGTTCGGCCGACGCTGCACAAGAAGCCCAAGCTCGCGAACAATACTTCCTCTTCCGCGGCAACGTGGAAGCGGCCCTCAGCGATATGTACTCGGCCGAGAGCGCCCTCCGCTACCTCATGGGCTTGTCCGCCAGCGACGGCCGACTGATCCGTCCGGCCGACGAACCGACGACGGCGAAGGTCGACTTCGAGTGGGCCGGCGTGCATCAAGAAGCGTTGGGTCGCTCGGCCGAATTGCGTCGCCAACGTTGGGTCATCAAGCGACGTGAGATGGAGCTCATCGCTTCGAAGAACTTCTTGCTCCCGCGTCTCGATGCCGATGCCATCTATCGCTTCCGCGGCCTCGGCGACGACTTGATCTCCGCTAACGGCGGCGGCAAGGGACCGTTCAACAACGCTTGGCAGAGCCTCCTCGGCGGCAACTACCAAGAGTGGCAGATGGGTTTCAACTTCAACATGCCGCTCGGGTTCCGTCAGGCTCTCGCCGGTGTTCGCAACGCTCAACTGCAACTCGCTCGCGAACGGGCCGTGCTCGACGACATGGAGCTCGAAGTGTCGCACTTGCTCGCCGAAGCGATTCGCTTCCAAGACCGGACCTATATGTTGAGCCAAACCAACTTCAATCGTCGTGCCGCTGCAATCCGCCAAGTGCAGGCCGTGCAGCAGAACTACGAAGTCGGTCGGATCACGCTCGACCAGTTGCTCGACGCTCAACGTCGCTTGGCCGATGCCGAGTCGAGCTACTTCCAATCGCTCTCGGATTACAACCGTGCGATCGCCGCGGTGCATTACCGCAAGGGTTCGCTCTTGGAATACAACGCCGTACACTTGGCGGAAGGCCCCTGGGCCAGCAAAGCCTACTTCGACGCCGAAGAGCGTGCTCGGGCTCGGGATGCCGGTTTGTTCATGAACTACGGCTTCACTCGCCCGGGCGTCTTCAGCCAAGGCCCGATCGCTCAAGAGCAAGACGGCGGCAACTTCATCAACGGTGAAACCGTGGAAGGGGTCGAAGAAGGGACGATCATCAACGATGGGTCCGCAGGGCCGCAAGTGCCGACGATCGCTCCGGCTCAAGAAGGGGGCAGCCTGCCGATGGTCGTCCCGCCGAGCACGATCCCACCGAGCCTGACGCCGCCGGCGATCCCGAGCCCTGCCCCGGCCGGTAAAGCTCCGGGACCGAAAGCCCTGCCGATGGGCCGCTCGGAAGGTCGCTCCGCGTCGTACGACATGAACGAGTACGGCACGCCGAAGTTGCGAGATTCCGGTCGCACTTTCAGCACGGCCGGCGGCGAGCTACAACAAGAGCCGTCCGTCAGCGATCATCCGACCGAGCTTTTAGAAAGCCGCACGCGTAATGAAAGTCGGAAAAGTCGTACGGCTGCTGGAATTGATCGGTCATTTACAAGCGGGCCGCGGCTCGAACGCTGAGTCGCTGGCCCGAGAGCTCGGCGTAGCGTCGCGAACGATCTTTCGCGATCTGGATACGCTGAAGAAAGCCGGCGTGCCGCTGGTTTACGAAGAGTCGGAACAGCGCTACCGCATTCCGACGAACTACTACCTTCCTCCGACGAACTTCACGCCGCAGGAAGCACTCGCCCTGCTCGTGCTCTGTTATCAGCTCGGCGATCGCTCGGGGCTGCCGTTTCAAACTTCGGCCCGTCAGGCGGCGCTCAAACTCGAAAGCAATCTGCCGTCGAAGTTGCGAGCGTATGTGCATGACCTGGCGGAAGCGGTGCGCATTCGCTTGCCGCAGTCGGGGCGAACCGAAGGGCACGAGTCGACGTATCTCGAATTGCTCGACGCCGTCGGCTCGCATCGGGCCGTGCGGATCTCGTACGGCAGCTTAAGCGAGCAAAGCGAGATCACGACGAAGCTGCTGCCATATCAATTGCTGTTCAGTCGGCGAAGTTGGTACGTCGTAGGGCGCTCGAGCCTGCATCGCGAAGTGAGGATGTTCAATCTCACGCGCATCAAGAAGCTGGAAAGCTTGGAAGACAAGTTTCGCGTTCCGGCCCGCTTTAATATGGAGCGGTTCCTGCGCAACGCGTGGCATCTGATTCCGGAGCCGGGCCCTGATCGGCAAGTGTTGATTCGCTTCGAGCCGATGGTCGCGCACAACGTCGCCGAAGTCCTCTGGCACAAGACGCAGACGATCGAGTGGCGCGACGACGGCCGGATCGACTTTCGCGCACTGGTATCGGGCCTGCACGAAATCGCCTGGTGGGTGCTCGGCTACGGCGATCAAGCCGAAGTGATCGAGCCGCCGGAACTGCGCGAGATCGTGCGAGACCGAGCCCGTAAGATGTGCGCGAAGTACGACGCATAGGAGTCGCCAAACTCTTCTCCCGGCGGGAGAAGGTGGCGGCGTACAAAACCTCAGATAAGCAAACCGAAGCGTATACCGCTTCGCCCCTCATCGGCCTTCGGCCACTTCTCCCGGTGGGAGAAGGGTTGAATACGGAACACGATGCGATAACAACTAGGCGCGGCGTTTCTTCGCGATCGCTCGTTGCATGGCGACGCCCATATCGGCCGGGCTTCTTGCGACTTCGACGCCGGCCGCTTCGAGAGCCGAGATCTTTTCCGTTGCTGTGCCCTTGCCGCCGGAGATGATGGCGCCGGCATGGCCCATGCGCTTGCCGGGAGGGGCCGCTTGGCCGGCGATGAACGCGGCGACCGGCTTCGTTACATGCGCCTTGATGTAAGCCGCGGCTTCCTCTTCGGCCGAGCCGCCGATTTCGCCCATCATCAAGATCGCTTCGGTGGCCGGGTCGTTCTCGAACATCTCAAGCAACTCGATCTGATTCGTGCCGACGATCGGATCTCCCCCGAGACCGACGCAGGTCGATTGCCCGAGGCCGAGGTTCGTGAGTTGCCAAACGGCTTCATAGGTCAGCGTGCCGGAGCGGCTCAAGCAGCCGATCGGGCCCTTCTTGTGAATGTAGCCGGGCATGATGCCGATCTTGCATTCTTCGGGCGTGATGACGCCCGGGCAGTTCGGACCGATCAGCACCGACTTCGACCGCTTGACGATCTTATAGGCTCGGGCCATATCGAGCACCGGCACCCCTTCGGTGATCGCGATCACGACTTTGATCCCGGCGTCGACCGCTTCGAGAATCGCATCGGCCGCGCCCGCCGGCGGCACGAAGATCATCGTGGCATCGGCGCCGGTTTGCTTCACGGCCTCGCGCACGGTGTCGAACACAGGGAGATCGAGCACCTTCTCGCCACCCCGGCCCGGCGTGACGCCGCCGACCATCTTCGAGCCGTATTCCAAGCAGCCCTTCGTGTGGAACTGGCCGACCTTGCCGGTGATGCCTTGGCAGATGACTTTCGTATCGCGGTTGATGAGGATGCTCATAGGATCGGCCGAGAAGGAACGGTTGGAATGGTGTCGTAAATCTTCAAACGATTGCGCGTGCGAGAGAAGCTGTATCGCACAAAGGAAACGGACTACCCTGCGGCGGCGACGACTTTCTTCGCCGCGTCGGTGAGCCCTTCGGCCGAGATGATGTTCACGCCGCTTTCGGCGAGCATCTTTCGGCCTTCTTGAACCTCGGTCCCTTCGAGTCGCACGACCAGCGGGACGTTGAAGCCGACTTGCTTGTAAGCTTCCAGCACGGCATTGGCGATCGTCGTGCAACGCATGATGCCGCCGAAGATATTCACGAGCACCGCCTTCACGTTCTTATCCGCCAGCAGAATGCGGAACGCTTCCGTCACTTGGTCGACGTTGGCACCGCCGCCGACGTCGAGGAAGTTGGCCGGAAAGCCGCCGTGGAGTTTGATGATGTCCATGGTGCTCATCGCGAGGCCGGCGCCATTCACCAAGCAACCGATGTTGCCGTGGAGTTTCACGTAGCTCAGGCCCGACTGCGCGGCGCGAACTTCGGCCGGTTCTTCCTCGGCGAGGTCGCGGAGTTCGGCAAGTTCCGGATGGCGGAACAACCCATTGTCGTCGAATGTGACCTTGGCGTCGAGCGCCATCAATTCGCCTTCCGCCGTGACGACGAGCGGATTGATTTCGATCATGCTGCAATCGTAGGCGACGAACATCTTCGCCAGTGCCCGCACGAACTTATCGAACGAAGCGACCGACTTCCCCTTGAGGCCCAAGAACTCGGCGAGTTTGCGCGATTGGTACGGGAGCAAGCCGGTGTCGACGTCGAACGCTTCATGCACGATGCGCTCCGGCGTCTTCTCGGCGACCTCTTCGATGTTCATGCCGCCGTCGGGCGAGACCATGAGGATCGGCCCTTTGGCGCTCCGGTCGACGATGATCGCCAGATACAACTCGCGCGCGATGTTGCAGCCTGCCTCGACGAAAACTTGATTGACCTTTTGGCCTTCTTCGCCGGTCTGGATCGTGACGAGCGTCTTGCCGATCAACTTCTCGGCCGCCTTAGCGGCGTCTGCGGCGCTTCGTACGAGTTGCACGCCCCGTTGCGAGGCGTCTTCCTTCGTCGTGCCTTTGCCTCGTCCGCCGGCGTGGATCTGCGCTTTCACGACCGCAATCGCACCGCCGAGCTTCGTATAGGCTTCGGCCGCTTCTTGCGGGTTCTTCGCGACGATGCCTTGCGGCACGGCGACGCCCGCCTTACGGAAGATTTCTTTCGCCTGGTATTCGTGAATTTTCATAATGCGGGAAACTCGTAGACGCCAATGAGCCGCGGCTCTGACCGAAGGAAACGCCGATTATAGAAGCCATGCGCAGGGTGGGCAAGGAGCGGAAATTCAAGCCTTACCGTGAGAGAACGAATATAATTCGTTACGCGCTCGATTCTTCCGCACGACCCTTTCTATTTCTTATCGCATGTCTCCCATGTCGTATTCATTGATCGTGGCCGGTTGTCGCACTCCGATCGGAAAACTTCTCGGCGGTCTTTCGACTTTGCCTGCGCCGAAGCTCGGCGCGGTTGCCGTTGCCGAAGTCGTCCGGCGAGCCGGTGTGCAGCCCACGGCTGTCGACGAAGTAATCTTCGGAAACGTCTTACAGGCCGGAGTCGGGCAAGCGCCTGCGCGACAAGCCGCGCTGTTCGGTGGACTCCCTGCAACCGTCGCCGCCGTGACGATCAACAAGGTTTGCGGATCCGGATTGAAAGCGGTGATGCTGGCCGATCAAGCGATTCGCGCCGGCGATGCCGACTGCATCGTCGCCGGCGGAATGGAAAGCATGAGCCGGGCGCCGCATCTGTTGCTCGGAAGCCGCACGGGCTTCAAATACGGACATGAGAAACTGCTGGATGCCATGATCCACGACGGGCTCTGGTGCGCGTTCGAGAACACGGCGATGGGCTGCGCGGCCGACTATACGGCTTCGAGTCGCAACGTAAGCCGCGGCGATCAAGATGCCTGGGCTCTCGAAAGTCATCGGCGAGCGCTCGCCGCGCGCGAAGCGGGAAAGTTCCACGATGAGATCGTCCCGGTGAGCGTGGTCGTAGGGAAGGCGACGACGGTCGTGCGCGAAGATGAGGGGCCGCGCGCCGATACCACGCTCGAGCGGCTCGCCGGATTGAAGCCGGCGTTCGATCCCACCGGCTCGGTCACGGCAGGGAACGCTTCGCAGATCAGCGACGGCGCGGCGGCCCTCTTGGTCGTCAGCGAAACCATGCGCGATACACTCCAGCCGGCTTGGGCCTTTCGCATCGTCGCTTCGGCGACGAGCGGCGTCGAGCCGAAAGAGATCTTCATCGCACCGGTCGAGGCGGTGCGGAAGTGTTTGGCGAAGGCCGGCCGCACGATCGGAGACGTCGATCTTTGGGAACTCAACGAAGCCTTCGCTTCGCAAACGCTGGCTTGTGCTCGCGAGTTGGGAATCGATCCTGCGAAGTTGAACGTCGGCGGCGGTGCGATCGCGCTGGGGCACCCGATCGGCGCCAGCGGCGCACGGGTTCTGGTGACGCTGATCTACGCACTACTGGATCGAGGCCTGAAAACGGGGGTCGCCTCGCTCTGCCTAGGCGGCGGAAATGCGGTAGCGTTGATGATCGAGCGCGTCTGAGACCGCTCATCGCTTGCGATTTCGCGGAGCGTTACGTCGCGCTAGGCCGAGGGGTCGGTCGCGCAGGCGGCAAGCAGCAATTCACAGGGCAAACATCATGCGATGGTCCCAAAGCTCCTAGAGCCGGCTTTGGCAATTCAGCATGCATGCGTTCGTGCACCAGTTCGGCGATCATCTGCACGAACCGGGGATGCGAACCGGCGGTGCCGGCACGAACCATATTTACTCCGTGCTCGCGCGCGATCTCGAGTGCCTCGAAGTCGAGATCGAACATCACTTCCATGTGGTCGGAAACGAAGCCGATCGGCACGACGATCACGTCCGTTATTCCTTCCCGAGCGGCCGACTTGAGATAGTCGCCGATGTCGGGACCGAGCCACGGTTGCGTCGGCGGACCGCTCCGGCTTTGATACGTGAGCACGAAGTCGTCGTAACCGAGAGCCGTCGAGACGAGCCGGGCGGATTCTTCGAGTTGACGCACGTAGTTGCAATTCGCCGCCATCGAATCGGGAATGCTATGGGCCGTGTAGACGAGTTTCGTCGCGCGGCGTCGTTCGCTTGGAATCGCTTCGAGGGCCGTGCGAACGCGATCGACCATCGTCTCGATGAAGCCCGGATGGTTGTAGAAGACGCGGATCTTGTCGACCGCCGGGGCGTCGGCTCCGACGAGTTCCTGCGCGGCGACGATGTTTTCGCGATACTGTCGGCAACCGGAGTAGGAGCTGAACGCCGAGGTAAAATAAGCGATCGCGCGTCGTACGCCGTCGGCTTTCATTTGCGCCATCGTGTCGGTAAGCAGCGGAAGCCAATTGCGGTTGCCCCAATAAATGGGCAACGTGATTCCTCGGCGCGCGAACTCGGCACGCAAAGCCTCGATCAACGCGCGGTTTTGGGCATTGATCGGGCTCACGCCGTCGAAGTGGTAATAATGTTCCGCGACTTCGAGCATCCGTTCGCGCGGCACGTTGCGACCGCGCAGCACGTTCTCGAGAAACGGCAGCACGTCGTCTCGCTTCTCAGGACCACCGAACGAGACGAGCAGAAAAGCATCGTACTGGAGGGCGCTGTCGGGCATCGGTCTCTCGCGGGTAGGGGCGTCGATCTAGAGATTAATTATAGTCGACGAGCCGAAGTCGGCGGCGCGCGATCCGCTTCGGCAACGAGTTCGCACCGGCGCATAAAAAAACCGCGTCGAGCTGCTCGACGCGGTTTCCGGTTCATCGTTTCGCTATGAAATGACCCCAATGGGATTTGAACCCATATTATCGCCGTGAAAGGGCGGTGTCCTAACCGGGTTAGACGATGGGGCCTAAGTCCGAAAGCGACGAACAAGTGAATCAAGATTTTTAACTTGCGGGCGGGCGCTTCGTCAAGCCCGCAAAGGCATGTCGACGAAATCGAGGAGCGGCGGGAGAGTCGAGAAGGTCCGTGTCGTGCAAGGAACGGAAGATTCGGGACCGCGGCTCAAATGAGAAATGTTCGGAGTAGAGATCAATTCTCGTGCCGACTCAAATCGCAGAGTTCGCCAAGCCGCGAAGAAGCTACTTCGCTTCTTCGTCCTTCAACGCTCCGGCGTCCGCCGTGGATTCGGAGGCGTTGGCGCGTTGGATCGCGTCGTAGACCTCGCGGCGATGGACGGGAACTTCCTTCGGCGCTTCCACGCCGAGGCGCACCTTGTCACCACGAATCTCCACCACGACGATCGTGATGTCGTTGTTGATGACGATGCTTTCGTTCTTCTTTCGAGATAGCACCAACATAGTTGTCTTCCTTCGTCGTTCGTCTCCGGCTTCCGGTAAGGCTTACTTGCACTAACCTTGAGTAAACGCCGTGTGGTTATTTCAACGGCGAGAAATCCGGCGACAACGGACTCGTTCCCGACCGCAGGGTCGGGCCCAAGTAGCAGGCCAATCCTTCAATGTCACTCTACGCGCAAGTTAGTATGAGTCAAGCTACTAGGGCGACGGGAGTCGTTTTTAGCGGGGTTTTTCGACGAACCCCCTCTTACAGGCTTCTGAAATCCACCAGACTGCCAAGTTTCTTGTTTTCGTTCAATACGGTTTGGTCGAGGCTTAACGTCTTCCGGCAGAAGTGTTTACTCTACATGCGCGGATGAAAGGGATGTGTGGATTAAATCGACATGAATATGTCGCCGTTTTATGCGCCAAACGTGGGGGTGTCGTCGATGAAGGCCGATGCGCGAGTGTCGTCAATCGGATAAGTGCGTCGTTGTGACGGAACTCGATGGTCCGGTCGGTTGCTCGGCTCCGGTATTGCGTCGCTCTGGTCGGCCGTCGTATTCGGCATTCATCATTCGCAGTAGAAGTCACGTGCCGACGACCCAAGGTTCGCCGTGCGATCGGCGCTTCCTTACGATTTTTCAAGTTCGAAGATCTTGGTGGGCCGCCATTGCCGCAGGCGAAAACGGAGAATGCAAATCGCCGCTTGCGAGCGGAAGGAGCCTGCCTATAATTCAGCGGCTAGTCCGTCGCGCATTCGCGCTTCGTCGTGCAAGCCGCGTCTTGCAGGGAAACGATTGCAAGGAAAAGTGCATGCGTCAGTGGTTTCGAGACGTCTTCGACGCCGTATTCACCGTAGCTCAAGGGCTATGGATTACGATGCGGTATTGGGTTAATTCGTACGACCCGGCGCGTAAGACTTTCACCGAGCACTTCGAATATCCCGAGCTTCCGGTGCCGGTGGCGCCACGCTATCGGGGCTTTCATCGCTACGATCTCACGACCTGCATCTCTTGCGATCAATGTGCGAAGGCGTGCCCGGTCGATTGCATTTATATCGGTAAAGAGCGGGTCGAAGGAGGCAAGGGCTTCCAAATCACCGGCTTCACGATCGACTATTCGAAGTGCATGTTCTGCGCCTTGTGCGTCGAGCCGTGTCCGGTCGATTGCATCTTCATGGGTGCCACGCACGACTTGAGTTGCTACAGTCGCGATGGCTGCATCGTCGACTTCTCTCGCTTGCCGACCGAAGTAGCCTGGGGACGTGCCACGTTGAATCCAACGGCCGTAGCCCAATCGAAGGTAATCGAATCGCCTGTTCACGGCGGCCCGAACCAAGTCAGCTAGCGAAGCCAAGTCAGCGAGCGAACTCCTGCCGCGAAAGTTGCCGCCATGTCGACAAATCGATCCGAGTCGCTTGGCCCCGCGGCGGAACGAAAGCTGTTTACGATCGATGGCGCAAACGCCGCGCTACCGTTGGTGCGAGCGATCGTGCAAGACGTGGTAGCCCTATCGCACGAGATGGTCGATCGCCGCGAACGCTTGATTTCGCTCCGTTCAGGCCGAACGAGCGAGCGGCAAGACGTGTACTCCGAGGAATTGGCCCACGTCGAGGAAGAACTCGAGCGCAGTAGAGCTAGGCTCTACGAATATGCCGATGAGCTGCGTGCGCTAGGCGTGGAATTGAAAGATGGCCTGATCGGGCTCGTCGATTTTCCTTCCCTCCATGAAGACCGAGTCGTGTACTTGTGCTGGAAGTTGGACGAGCCGGAAGTCGCCTACTGGCACGAACTCGATTCCGGCTTCTCCGGCCGCCGCTCGTTGGCCGACTTCGCTGCGGCCGATCATAACTAAGTCGGTCTTGCCGAGTCGCCCATTGGGCCGTTGTCGAATGGGCCGTTTCGACTGGCGCGAACCGCACGATTACACGTTCGTAAGTTCGATCGGGCAAGCCTGCGCGATCGATCGTATTCGGCGAGCGTCCGCGGTTTTCGAGCGGCGTTTCTCCGACCTCGCCGGCTTGCAAACGGCCCGGTCTCTTCTACAATGCCCGGATTGTTATTTTCGTCCGGTGCCGGCATCGCCCGACCGGCGCATGTCTGATCGCTTCACGTTCCGTTCGTTCCCGGCAATCCCGACTCGTTTCCGAAACGGCAAGTTATGTCACCGACTCTCGTCGCCGCTTACTTGGCATTGTTTTTCGCGATCGGGGCGATGTTCCTGTTCACGAACTTGCTGATCGGCCGATTTCTACGACCCAAGAATCCGAACGAAGAGAAGCTTTCCGTATATGAATGCGGCGAGCCGACGATCGGGTCGAGCTTCGTGCAGTTCGATCTCCGCTTCTATGTGATCGCGTTGTTGTTCATCATCTTCGATGTGGAAGTCGCATTCTTCTTTCCTTGGGCCGCGGCATTCGGCAAGTCGACGCATCTCACCGATCCGAAGTTCGCAGTCGTTTCCAATGTTTCGGAAACGGACTCCAGCGTGAAAGTTCCGGTTCACTTGACACCGAAGGCCGCGCAAGTTCAGCGCGAGCTCGGTGTAGCGAATCCTACGGTGCCGGACTCGGCCGCGAGTGTCGCCAAGAACGAAGAGGTGGTTCGCGGGAGCGCCGCGTTGCTCGCGAAGACCTCGATCGGGGATATTCTCGTCTTCTTCGCCGTGCTCATGGTCGGCTTCGCTTACGTTTGGAGTCGCGGCGACTTGGATTGGGTTCGCGCACTTCAAGACGATCATGCGCAAACGGCGCAGCTGCGCGCGGTCGGAGTCGACGAAGGGGCCGATTCGGTGTTGGCGGGCTGATTGGTCGAGTCGGATGGATGCGAAGTTCAAGCGAGGTCGGTTGTCGAGCGGTAGCGTTTTAACGTCACTTGTGAAAAAGATCACAATCGTATGGGCCAGCCATTACCCGATCGTCTGAAGAAGAAATTCGGCGATCAAATCACGGTGTCGAGTCCTCCGACGGCGATCGATCCTTGGATCGAAGTCGCGCCTGGGGCGCTGCAGGCCGTCTGCACTTATCTGCGCGACGAAAAGGATTTGGCGTTCAACTACCTGAGCTGCATCTCGGGGGTCGACTACTTCGAGGCCGATGCCAAGAAGGCGGCTAAGGTCGATTGGAAGCCGCACACCGAAGTCGTGTACCACCTCTGGAGCCTGACTCATAAGACCAGTTTGGTGCTCAAGGTAATCCTGCCCCGCTGGAAGAACGACGTTGAAGGAGAGCTTCCCGAGGTGCCGACCGTCTCGGCGATCTGGCCGACCGCCGATTGGCACGAGCGCGAAGTCTACGACTTGAGCGGCGTCCGCTTCCTCGGCCACCCGAACATGCGGCGCATCCTCTGTCCGGAAGACTGGGAAGGTTACCCGCTCAGAAAAGACTATGAGATGCCGCTCGAGTATCACGGGATTCGCGGAAAATAAGACGGAAGTTTGAGGCCAACGGGCAGCCGACAACTGACACCGAACAACTGACGAAACATGGCAACTGAAATAGACGATCCGCGGATCATTGAATTCGATGTCCGTACCGACGAGATGCTCGTCAACATGGGCCCGCAACATCCGAGCACGCACGGCGTGTTGCGTTTGGTGTTGCGCACCGATGGTGAAATCGTTTCGGAAGTGACGCCGCATATCGGCTATCTGCATCGTTGCGCGGAGAAGATCGGCGAGAACCTCACGCCCCGCCAGTGGATTCCGTATACCGACCGGATGGACTATCTGGCCGGCATGAACATGAATCTCGGCTGGGCGCTGACGGTCGAAAAGCTGCTCAAGCTCGAATTGCCGGAGAAGGCGAAGCACCTGCGCGTCATCATCAGCGAGATGGGGCGCATCGCGAGCCATCTCGTCGGCATGGGGGCATATGGTCTCGATCTCGGCTCTTTCAGCCCGTTTTTGTATGCGTTTCGCGAGCGCGAGAAGATTCTCGATCTGTTCGAGAAAGCCTGCGGCGCGCGGTTGACCTACAGCTACCTCACGGTCGGCGGCGCCACGCACGACCTGCCGCGCGGCTGGCTGCAAGAGTGCGATGCATTTCTCGATCAGCTCTTGCCGATCATCGTCGAATACCACGCTCTGCTCACGACGAACTCGATCTTCGTCAGCCGGACGGCGAACATCGGTATCATGTCGCCCGAGATGGCGATCGCCTACGGCACCAGCGGGCCGGTGCTGCGCGGCAGCGGCGTCGATTGGGATCTGCGTCGCGACGGTGAAGACCGCTACACGGAAATGTACGACGGCTACGCTTTCGAGGTCATCGTCTCGAAGAACGGCAAGTATCCGAACGACCAGAAATATCCCGACGTCCCCGAATCGGCCGTCCTCGGCGATTGTTGGCATCGGTTCTATGTCCGGATGCTCGAAGTCATGCAATCGATCGACCTCGTGCGCCAAGCGATCGCGCGCTACAGCAAGGCGTCGGGCACGCACGGCCTGCCGGTCAAGCTGAACGAGAAGCTTCCTAAGGGGGAAGTTTACTTGGAGACGGAAGCGCCCCGCGGCCAAATGGGCTTCTACCTCGTCAGCGACGGTTCGTCGATTCCGTGGCGAGCTCGGGCTCGCAGCAGTTGCTTTTGCAATCTTTCGGTCACGCATGAACTTTGTCGCGGTTGCTTGATCGCCGACGTGCCGGCGATCGTCGGTTCGCTCGATATCGTGATGGGGGAAATCGATCGATAATCGCGTCGACGACGCAGTTTTACGGTTTGGGAAAATCAAGTTCGGGTACTTGTGTACTAGCAGCGCCGTGTGCCATATTTCTTGCTCTTATCACCTTCGTCGGACGGCTCGAAAGCGCTCCCGAAACGCGGTTTAGGAACCTCTCGTGGCTGAATATCTTTCGCAGTATCTCTGGACATGGGTGGCATATTTAGTCACCGGTCTCATCCACTGCGCGCTGTTGATTCAAGTCGGAGCGGTCGGGGCGTTGGTCTTCATTTGGGCCGAGCGGAAAGTCTCGGGCCGGATTCAAGATCGTCTCGGCCCGACGCGCGTCGGCGGCAAGTTCGGTTGGCTGCAGAGCTTGGCCGACGGCGTCAAGCTGATCACGAAAGAAGACTTGTGTCCGGACGGTGCCGACACCGTGCTGTTTCGCGTCGCGCCGTATATCAGCTTTTGCGCGTCGTTCGCCGCCTTGATGGCCTTGCCGTTCAGCGACGGTTGGGTCGCGATTCCGATCAATACCGGCGTGTTCTTTATCCTCGCCGTCATCGGTTTGGAAGTGTTCGGCGTGATCCTCGGCGGCTATTCTTCGGCGTCGAAGTGGTCGTTGTTCGGTGCGATGCGTGAAGCGGCCCAGGTCGTGAGCTATGAAGTGCCGCTCGGCATGTGCGTCGTCGTGCCGGTGATGATCGCCGGCTCGATGGATCTCGTGCAGATCGGCAACATGCAGCAAGGGTGGTTCACCAACTGGTTGATGTTCCACGACCCTTTCACGTTCATCACGTTTTGGGTTTACTTCACCTGCGCATTAGCCAGCGTGAATCGCGCTCCGTTCGACTTGGCCGAAGCAGAAAGCGAGTTGGTCGCCGGTTTCCATACGGAATACTCCGGCCTTCGCTGGAGCTACTTCTTCATGGCCGAATACGGCTCGATGTTCGCCGTGAGCGGCTTGGCGACGATCCTGTTCTGCGGCGGCTGGAACGGCCCGATTCCGGTCGTCGACGTGCTGAAGTCGACCTTCGGCATCACGCACGAGAGTGCTCCGTTCTTGAACTACGCGGGCAACTTCATCGGGATGCTCAACTTCATCCTCAAGTCGTCGCTGTTCGTGATCGTGATGATTTGGGTTCGTTGGACGTTGCCGCGTTTGCGAATCGATCAGGTTATGAAGATGTGCTTGAAGTATTGCGTGCCGATCGCGGCCGTGATGTTCCTCGGTGCGACGTTGTGGACCTACAGCTTCCCGGGCGGCGTGGTCCTTCCGGTCACGTATGGCAACTACTACAGCGAGCCGAAGACTGCCGCACCTGCCGTTCACGTCGAGAAGCCGCATGCCGCCGACCCGCATGCCAAGACTGCGTCCCTAGATTCTCATGTAGTGAAAGGAAGCTAGGGTGGAATCGATCAACTGGCATTCGTTTTTCTTTTTGCTCTTCGCGCTGGTCGCCGTGGCGTTTGCCCTGGCGGTCGTCGTGTCGAGCAACGTCGTGCGAATGGCCTTCTATCTGATTATCTCGCTCGGCTCGACCGCCGGATTGTTCTTTCTGGCCGGAGCCGATTTCGTCGGTGCGATGCAATTGATGATCTATGTCGGCGGCACGCTCGTGTTGCTCGTGTTCGGCGTGATGCTTACGGCGCAAGGTCCGTTCGTGAGCATGAAGACGTCGAGCGGCGATTGGATCTTGGCGGCGCTCGTCGGCGGTTGCTTGCTCGCGATGCTCGTGCCCGCGGCTTTCAGCGTGGCATCGTGGCGCGGCGGGGATACGAAACACGTCGTCGCTCCGGCGACTTCGACGCCGATCGGAATGGGATTGCTTGGCGTTCGGGTCGACAAGCTCGATGCCGATCGCGCCCCGCAACTCAAAGCGGGCATGAGCAGTTATCTGTTGCCGTTCGAAATCGTCTCGATGCATTTGCTGGTCGTGCTTGTGGGTGCGGCCTACTTGGCCCGCACGAAGCGCCGGCGAGCGGCGGCATGATTCCGGTCGCCTATGGGCTGGAGGTTAGTGGTCTTGGGGAAGAGTTCGTTTCGGTTGGGTTGTGTGTCGGTTGAGAAGTTGAGTCGCTTATGAATCTGCTAACGGATCCGATCGGCGTTTCGCACTACATGGTCGTCGGCGCGATGATGTTCGCGGCCGGTGTCGTTTGCATGTCGATCAAGCGCAATGCGCTCGGCGTGCTGATGGGGATCGAGCTGGTGCTGAACGGCGCGAACATCAACTTCGTCGCCTTGGGAAGTAAGTTCTTGCAAAAAGATCAGGCCCATTCGCTCGGTCTCGACGGCCACTTCATCGCGCTCTTCGTGATCGTGCTCGCGGCGGCGGAAGCGGCCGTGGCACTCGCGATCACTTTGAATTTCTACAACAACCACTCCACGATCGATGTCGATCGGGGCGACGAACTGAGCGGTTAGGTCGGCGGCTTCTTGGTGCGATTCCGTTGCGTTTGAAATAGTACAGTTAGGCGAAGTTCGTATGGAACCGGATATCTTAATACCGAAGTTGCTGTGCATCGCCTGGCTGTTGCCGTTGGCGTCGTTCACGGTGATCTTGTTCTTCGGTCCTCGGCTCGGAAAGCACGGCTACCTGGCGTCGTATGTCGCCACTGGGGCGATTCTCGGTTCGTTTGCGTTGTCGTTCGTCTCGTTCGTCTCTTGGATCGGCAACGAAGGAACCGCTTCGCCGTTAGGCCATCATGCCGAGGCGCACGCTTCGCTCGAAGGCGCCTCGCAAACTGCCGAAGGCTCCGGTCCTTTCAGCTTGGCCGCGTTCACGATGGCCCATGACCACGCCGGCGATCATGCGCACGACGACCACGGCTCGGCGCACCCGCTCCATAAGCCGACCGCCTTCACCGGCACATGGTATACGCTCGCGAATTTCGGCACCTTGCCGATGACGATCAGCTACTACGTCGACGCGCTTACGGTCTGCATGTTCACGATGGTGACGTTGATCGCTTCGTGCATCCATTTCTACGCCGCCGGCTACATGCACGACGAACTGCACGACATCACGGATCATGAAGTGATCGTGACGAAAGGTCGCTCGCACGCCCACGGCCATGCGCACGGCGGCGAAGCTCCGCACGACGAAGACGCTCACGCACCGAAGTCGGTTGCGTCGGCGCACTCCGATGAAAAGTCGCACGGCCACGCCGACGTCGATCACCCGCACCTGCCGAAAGATAAGGAATATCTTACTCGGCCGGGCCGGTTTCACCGGTTCTTTCAGTATCTCTCGCTGTTCTGCTTCAGCATGCTCGGGCTCGTCATCGCCGGCAACATCGCGATGGTGTTCGTCTTCTGGGAGTTGGTCGGCGTTTGCTCTTATTTCCTCATTGGTTTCTACATCGAGCGCAAGAGTGCCTCGAACGCCGCGAATAAGGCGTTCATCGTCAATCGCGTCGGCGACTTCGGCATGATCATCGGCCTGATGGCTCTCTGGGGAAGCATGGGCACGTTCGCGTTCGGCGATGTCGACGGCAAGCAAGGTTTGTTCTCGCAAGTACGCAGCGAAGCCCACGGCTACGCTCTGCAAACACCGGACGGCATGGTGAAGCAAGCAGCAAGCGACGAAATCGCGCGGGGTGTCGAGCCGACTGCGAAGCAGATCGAGAAGTGGCGCAGCGAGAAGTACGGCTACGGGTTGCTCGTCGTCGCGGGCTTAGGAATCTTCTGTGGCTGCGTCGGCAAGAGCGCGCAATTTCCGCTGCACGTCTGGTTGCCCGACGCGATGGAAGGCCCGACGCCCGTCTCGGCCCTCGTGCATTCGGCGACGATGGTTGCCGCGGGCGTCTATTTGGTCGGGCGGTTCTATCCGATGTTCACGCCCGAGGTGTTGCTCGTCATTGCTTATATCGGCGCAATCACGCTCGTCATCGCCGCCACGATCGCCATCACGGCTTCCGACATCAAACGGGTGTTGGCTTATTCGACCGTCAGCCAACTCGGCTACATGATGCTCGCCTTGGGGGTCGGTGGTTGGGCGGCCGGGTTGTTCCACCTCATCACGCATGCGTTCTTCAAGAGCCTCCTCTTCATGTGTTCCGGCTCGGTGATTCACGCCTGCCACACGAACGACATGTTCCGCATGGGGGGCCTGCGCAAGAAGATGCCTTGGACCGCCTACACGATGCTCGTCGGCTGCTTGGCGATCATCGGAGCCGGCGTGCCGTTCGTGCTCGGCTTTAGCGGTTACTACTCGAAAGATTCGATCATCGCGCAAGCCTTGTCGTTCTGGAATCACAACCCTCGACACGGCGGCATCTTGTTCGCCGCGGCAGCCGGTGGGGCTGCGATGACGGCGTTCTATATGTTCCGGCTTTGGTACCTGACGTTCTCCGGCACCCCGCGCGATCGCCATGTCTACGATCATGCCCATGAGTCGCCGAAGATCATGTACGTGCCGCTGGTGATTCTGTCGGTCTTCGCCGTGGCGATCGGCTGGCCGACGCTGGTGCCGTTCGTCGATCTTTCGGTGAACAACATGCTCGAGCAGGCCCGACCGATCGGCGAGCTCGGCACGGGCGTCTTCATGCCGGACTTGGTTTATCCTCACGAGCATGAGAGCCATGCGACCGGCATCCACATCACGGCGACCCTCACGGCGTTCTCGACCGCACTTTCCGGCTTCTTGCTGGCGACCCTCTTCTACGGCCTGCGCAAGCTTGATGCCGCCGAAGTTCGCAAGCAGTTCAGCCCGATCTACGGCCTGCTGATTCACAAGTGGTGGTTCGACGAGCTGTACGAGTTCGTATTCATCAAACCGGTTCATTTCGTAGCCGGCTTGGTTTCCAAATTCGACAAAAACATCATCGACGTATTCATCAACAAGCTGGCCGCCGGAACGAAAGCGATCGCGAAGGTCGACGACCTAATCGATCGCCACTTTGTCGACGGCTTGGTGAACGTCGTCGGTAATTGGACCTATTCGACCGGCCGGTCGTTGAAGGTCGTGCAGACGGGTAAGCTGCGACACTACGTGATGTTCATCGTCATCGGCACGGTCGCGCTGACGGTCGTCATGCAGTGGGCCTTCGCTGCGTAACGATCACGCCGCAAAAGTAATGATGCCGCCGGACAAGACTCTCGGTAACTCAAAGAACACAGAACTATCTCGGAACAGACGAGTTTGACATGAATTCGGACGCCGCTCTCCTCAGCCTTGTCGTCTTTCTGCCCACGCTCGGCGCTTTGCTGCTCGCGTTCTTCCCGAAGGACAAACCGGAAGCGACGAAGCTGGCCGCGCTCGCCGTGACGGCGGCCGTGTTCCTGCTGACGCTTTATATGTTTCTCAACGGCTCACCGAACCATTACAAGGTCGGTGAAGCGCAACTGCAAAACGCGTTTTCCCTCGATTGGATCCCGTCGTTCAACATCTACTACATGATGGGCATGGACGGTATCAGCTTCACGCTCGTCGTGCTGACCTCGTTTCTCAGCATGCTCTCGATGGCCGCGAGTTGGCCGATCAATAAGCATGTCAAAGCGTATTGCATCCTGTTTCTCTTGCTCGAAACCGGCATGCTCGGCGTCTTCCTCGCCTTAGACTTCTTCCTGTTCTACGTGTTCTGGGAAGTCATGCTGCTGCCGATGTACTTCCTCATCGGCGTGTGGGGCGGGCCGCGGCGCGAATACGCGGCGATCAAGTTCTTCCTCTATACGTTGCTCGGCAGCGTGCTGATGCTCATCGCCATCTTGATGCTCTACTTCAACAGCGACGTGCGTAAGCTCACCGACCCGCAACTCACGGCGACGTACGTCGTCGCGGAAGGGGCCGACTCGGCGAAGCAAATCGAAGCTTTGCGTGCCAAGCCCGATCCGGTCCACACGTTCAACATCGTGGCGTTGACGCAACTCGGCCAAACGACGGCTCAATTCGATCGCGAAGTGTTGTTCGGCAAGTCGATCCAGTGGTGGTCGTTCGTGTTGTTGTTCATCGGTTTTGCCGTGAAAGTGCCGACGGTTCCGTTGCACACTTGGTTGCCCGACGCGCACGTCGAAGCTCCGACGCCGATCTCGATGATCCTGGCCGGCGTGCTGCTGAAGATGGGTGGCTACGGCATCATTCGCATCTGCTATCCGATTTGCCCCGACGCCGGCTACGACCTCGCTTGGCTCGTCTGTACGATCGGCGTGGTGAGTATGGTTTACGGTGCGTTCGCCGCGCTTGCTCAGAAAGACTTCAAGCGGTTGGTCGCGTATAGCTCGGTGAGCCATATGGGCTACGTCGTGCTCGGGCTCGGCGTGTGGAGCATGTCGGCCGGCAATAATTACAACCCCAACTATATGGCTCAGGGTTGGAACGGCGCGATGTTCCAAATGATCGCCCACGGCATCAGCTCGGCCGGCATGTTCTTTATGGTCGGCGTGGTTTACGATCGGGTCCATCACCGCAATCTCGACGAATTCGGCGGGCTCTTCGCGCGGATGCCCGTCTATAGCGGCATGGCCTATGTCATGTTCTTCGCCGGCCTCGGGTTGCCGGGCCTGTGCGGTTTCTGGGGCGAAGTGTGGGTCACGCTCAGCGCTTGGAACTACAGCCACACGCTCGCGATCATTTCCGCCGCGACCGTGATCCTCACGGCTGGGTACATTCTCTGGACCTTGCAGCGCGTTTACCTCGGGCCGGAATACAAGGGCCCGCACGGCGACCATCTGCATGATGTCGATGCTCGCGAACTGGCGATCGGAATCCCCTTGATCGTGTTTGCGATCTTCTTCGGCGTGAACCCGAACTTCGTCGTGCGATCGATGGAGCCGACCATCTCGCAAGACGTGCAGCAATTGGCCGATTGGACGGAGAAAGTTAAAACGCCGCGGCTCAAAGCCGAGGCGATCGCCAAGCAGAAGCTCGAAGAGAAGGCCGCGGTCGAGCCGGTAAAAGCCGCCGGCGTCGCCGCGCCCGTTGCTCCTGTCGAACGGCTCTCCGCCAAGTAACCTTATTCCACCGGCTTTTCCGCACGACCGAGCCGACCTACGAAACGACCGATGAACGCAAATCTCTACACACTGTTAGACGCCTTTCGCTACGACTTGCTGAAAGTCTCGCTGCCGTCGTTCGGCCCAGAGTTGGCGATCTGCGCAACGATCGTGTTGATGCTGCTCGTTCGGATGCCGGGCTTCGGCCGTAAGGTCAACTCTTTCTGGATCGCGCTGCCGGGCTGCTTGATCGCGTTGTGGCTCGCGGCTCCTTGGGCTCATCTCGATGCCGGGTACATGAAGGCCCACGACGTCGCCGGGCAAGCGGGCAAGCAGATCTTCGACGGCTTGCTGATCTACGACGGTCTCACCGTCTACTTCCGCACGATCTTGCTGGTCTTCGCCGTGTTGTTTCTCGTCTTTACGAAGCTCTCGGGCATTCCCGATCGCGAAGACAGTCCCGACTTTTATACGCTCGTGCTCGGTGGCTTGCTCGGCATGTGCGTGATGGCTTCGGCCAATCATTTGCTCACCGTGTTCCTGGGCGTCGAGATGGCGAGCGTGCCGTCTTATGCGTTGGCGGGCATTCTCAAAGGCCGGCGCAAGTCGGGCGAAGCGGCGATCAAATACGCGGTGTATGGTGCCGGAGCCGCCGGCGTGATGCTCTACGGAATCAGCCTGTTGGCCGGTGCGCTCGGCACCGTCCACATGCCGACGATGGCCGCGCAACTTGCGGCGTTGTCGCCCGAGGCTTTCGCCGATCGTCGCACGGTCTTGATTCTCGGCTCGCTGATGGTCACGGTCGGACTGGCGTTCAAGCTGTCGGCTGTGCCGTTCCACTTTTGGGCTCCCGACGTTTTCGAAGGGGCTTGTGCCGAGGTCAACGCATTTCTCTCCGTCGCCTCGAAGGCCGCCGCCTTGGCATTGTTGATTCGCGTGGCGATCGGACTTACGCACGTACCTGCTACGCATGCCCCGCCTGTCATCGCCGCCGTCGAGCAGGGCCACGCGCAGCTTGAAGAGTCGCTGTCGACTACGCAGCCGTTCCGCCTCGTATCGGCCGCCGATCCGCATCTTCCGCCGGCGAAGAGTTTGACCGTTCAAGATCCAATCGCCGTGAATCATAGTGCCAACCTTTCCGCGGCGCGCAAGTTCGCCGCCGGGCTCGTGGCATTGCTCGCGGCGATTACCTGTACGTTCGGCAACCTCGCGGCTTACGGCCAAACCAATATCAAGCGACTGCTCGCCTACTCCACGATCGCGCATGCCGGCTACATGATGATGCCGATCGCCGCCGCGATCACGATGTCGGCGAAAGACCCCAGCGGTGCCGAGAAGGCGATCGGCGCCCTCGCCTTCTACGTGGCGACTTACGTGTTTATGAATCTCGGGGCGTTCGCGATCGTCGCCTTCTTGCGCAACGCGATCCGCAGCGAAGAAATCGCCGACTACGCCGGGCTCATCAAGCGTTCGCCGGGGCTCGTGATCTGCTTCTCGGCGATCCTGATCAGCCTCGTCGGGCTGCCGCCGCTGGCGGGCTTTCCGGCTAAGCTGCTGGCCTTCGGAGCGCTCACGAACGCCGAAATGTACCTTCTGCTCTTGATCGGCTGCATCAACTCCGCGATCAGCTTGTTCTATTACATCCGCGTCGTGAAGACGATGACGATCGATCCCGAACCGGCCGATCGGGTGCCGGCGAGCTTCTCGATGATTTCTCCCGAAGGTATTTACGTCGCACTTGTGACGATTCCGGTCGTCTTGCTCGGCGTGTGGTGGGAGTCGCTCTACGGTTGGGCTCAAGCTGCGGCAGCGCAACTGCTCTAATCGGTAACGAGGTTCGCTTGATTGCGAGCCTTGTCGTCGTTCTCGTTCGTGTCATCCGTTCGTGTCATCTATTCCGCAAACGAGCCTTGCTATGATCTCGACCTCTCGACGACTCAATCGCTTGCTCGCGATCCATTGTCGCTCGTTGCCGATGTATATGCTCGACGCCGGCTCGTGGCAAAGCGATGCGCCCAAGGAAAACGAGTTCGTGCAAGCGATGCACAACATCGTGATCGGCCAAAAGGAACTCTCGCAACGGATCGCGACCGTGATCATGGATCTCGGCGGCGTCGTGTCGCCGGGTCCATTTCCGATGGAGTTCACCGACATGAACTTCCTCTCGCTCGACTTCATGGTTCGCGAAACGCTTGGGCTCCAGCGACGCGATATCGGCGAGATCGAAGGCATCGTGCGGGGCGTCGGCAACGAACCGGAAGCCAAGGCGATCGCACAAGAAGCCCTGGGTGCGGCGAAGGCCCATCTGGAAACGCTGGAAGCCCTCACGGCTAAGCAGCCCGTTGCGACCTAGGCTCGGCAGCCTGCCATCCTCGCGGAAGTCGAGTTTCACCCGTCGTGATCGACACGCATTGCCATCTCGATCAGACGGAGTTCGACGTCGATCGTGACGAGGTCGTGCGGAGGGCGCAAGCCGCCGGGGTCGAGGCCCTGGTCGCCGTCGCCGTGACGGCCGACAGTAGCGACGCGATCTTGAAGTTCATCGCCGATCGCGCGGGCCTTTTCGCCGCCGTCGGCATTCATCCGAATTATACGCATCAGGCGGTTCCCGGCGATTGGGAGCGGATCGAAGCGCTGGTCGACCGGCCGAAGGTCGTCGGGCTCGGCGAAACGGGGCTCGACAAGCATTGGGACTACGCCCCGTTCCCGCTCCAGCAAGACTACTTCGATCGGCATATTCGCTTGTCGCAGCGAACGGGGCTGCCGTTCATCGTGCATGCGCGCGACTGCGAAGCCGACGTCGTTGCGATGCTGGAAGCGGCCCGCGTCCGTGGTCCGTTGCGAGGGGTGATGCATTCGTTCGCCGGCGAGGCGACGACGGCGGCGCGTTGCTTGGAGCTCGGCATGTACGTCAGCTTCGCGGGCATGGTGACGTTCAAGAAGTCGGAATCACTGCGCACGATCGCAGCGTCGATACCCGACGATCGGCTCTTGGTCGAAACCGATAGCCCATATCTATCGCCGCAACCGTTGCGAGGGAAGCGAAACGAGCCGGCAAACGTCGCGCATACGCTGCGACTCTTGGCCGAAGTGCGAGAAACGACGTTCGAGAAGCTCGATCTGCAAACGACCGTGAACGCGCGGCGGCTGTTCGATCGCTTACGTTAACCGCCAGGGCATCGATCGCCGAGGTCAGACCGCGACATGCTCGCGGTGTTCGCGAATCGCTTCCTGAAGCTCTTCTTCGTAGCTCAACGGGTGCGGCAGCCGCGAGAACCACCGCAAGATTCCTCCGGCGACGACGATGCCCGCCGCGATGATGAGCGGGTGGTACGACAAGCCGGTCTGATCGCTATTGATATCGGCGACCCATTTCCACTGCGGATAGGTCTCGATCTTCGTTCCGACCCACGTCGTAAGGAACAGCACGGAAGCGTTGTGCGTGATGTGAAACACCATGCCGGGGAAGATGCTTCCCGACTGTACGGCAAGGTATCCGATGACGAGCCCCAGCAGCGAGGCATTGATCGCTTGCTGCACGGCCATGCCGTGGCTCATGCCGAAGAAGAGCGCACTGAGAACGATGGCTCGCGTCGGATGCCCGAGCTTGCGAAAGCCCGAGAGAATGAAGCCGCGGAAGGCGAGCTCTTCACAGATCGCCGGCAGGAGGGCGAACGTCGCGAACAGGATATAGGGCGTGCGTGGGTCGTCGTTGTTGAAAAGGCTTTGTAATGCGCCGAGTTTCGCCACCATCTCGGGGTTCATCGGATAGAGCTTGGTCAGGAATTGGCTGACCAGCATCGCCGACGGATATAAGGCGAACGCGAGCAAGATCGCCGCCGGAATGCAAAGCAAATTCGGCTTCGTAAGCAGCAGCGTCTTGCGCGGGCTGCGCGTCGTGATGATCGTCATCAGAGCCATCGGCAGCATCACGACGACGAGCTGCGTCGTGATCGTCGCTTTCACGATGCCCATGAAGTCGGGCGTCACGTCGACGATCTTACCGACGAGGAAGTTCATGAAGAAATAAACGGTGAGAATCAGCACGCCGCACAAGGCAGCGCCGGCCGTGGTCGGCGTGTCTTCGCGATCGCGCAAGAGATGGCGAAACCAAGAGCCGATGCCGCCCCGCTCGCTTTCGCGGAACAGCACGTTTTCGGAATTGAATTGATCGACGGCCCAGCGAATCGCCAACAGGCAGCAGCTTCCCGTCACGGCGACGACCGGTAGCATGTACCGCAGCACTTCCCAATAATGACCTTCGAGCATCATCTTAAGCAGCAGCACCACTCCAGTAACGGGAATGAGGCTCATTCCTAAGTTCAACTCGACGCCCGGCGCCATCGGCAGAATGACGAGCGGCATCGTCACGAGCACGAGCGGCATCAGATAATACTGGCCTTCCTTCGTGCTGCGCGCGAACGATGCCAGTGCGATGCACAACGCGCTGAACATCGCCGACATCGGCAAGAGCGCGAGGAACAACCAAATCGGTGCGAGCGGCGGTGGCGGGCCGAAGGCCATGTGCCCTTCGCCACCGAGCAATCCGCCCAGCACGACGGAGCCGGTCAGGCCCATGCTTAGGATGTTGAGCACGGCCGTGAGCACGCTGAAGAGCATGACCGTCAGGAGTTTCCCCCAGACTATTTCTATGCGCTCGGCAGGGCTGCTCAAGAGCGTTTCGAGCGTCCCTCGTTCTTTTTCACCGGCGCAAAGATCGATCGCCGGATAGAAGGCGCCGGTAAGTGCCCAAATCAGCAGTAGAAACGGTAGGATCTTGCTCCACATCGCCGCGTGGCGCTGATCTTTTTCGGCGACGTCTTGATTGTCGAACTCGAACGGCTTGGCCGTCGTTTCCGGGAGATTGCGGCTAGCGAGATTCTCGCGGCCGATCGCATCGCTCCAACGATCGAGCACTTCGCGCAGCCGGACGAAAGCAAGTTGCGATTTCTCCTTCGAGGTGTTGTAAAACACTTCGGGGCTCGGCACCGTGGGGCGCATGTCGACGGGAAGCTCGCTCTTGCCCGTCGCGTCGGCGGTGCGCAACTGCCGGCGGAAGTCTTGGAGCTTGGCGTTGAAATCGGCCGGAAAGAAGACGGCCGCTTCGTATTCGCCGTCTAAAATCGATTTCTTCGCCGCCGCGGCCGCCGCTTCCTTCGCGTGGGGGTCGCTCCCAGGCTCGGGATCGCGGACTTCGAGCTTCAACAGCCGAACGGTATCGACCGTCGAAAACAACTCATCGGCGAAGTGCAGCGTTCCGTCTTCGTCTTTGCGCAGCAGCTTGGGAAAGTCGGCCGGTTCGTGAAAGCCGAGTACGAGAACCTTCGTCGGTTGCTCGCGCACGAACTGCGTAACCTGAAACAGACTCATTCCCAAGAGCGGATAGAGCAGCAGGGGCAATACGAAGATCATGAACAGCGTGCGACGATCTCGCATCTGATCGCGCACTTCGCGGGCCAGGACTTCGCGAACGATTTTCCACTTCATGGCTTCGCGCTCGCCTCGATTTCGTGGACCGCAACGGCCGTGTCGTCGACCGCGGCCCCTTCTTCGGTCCGTTGTCGTTCGTGGTCGGAAATGAGACGGAAGAAAAGCTCTTCCAAATCATGTTCGCTATGACGATCGCGCAGCTCTTCCAACGTCCCTTCGGCGAGAATGTGTCCCCGATACATGATCGCGATGCGGTTACAGAGCTTCTCCGCCTCACGCATGATGTGTGTGCTGAAGATGACGCATTTGCCTTGCTCGCGCAATTCGGCGACCGTGTTCACCAGCGCTCGGGCGACGAGCACATCGAGGCCCGACGTGGCTTCATCGAAGATCAGCACCGGGGGATCATGCACTAACGCGCGGGCGATCGATACCTTCTGCTTCATGCCGGTCGACATCTTCGCGCCGAGCTGATCGCGAATGTCGTTCATCTTCAAACGGGCGAACAGGTCTTCCATGCGCGAGCGCAGATGCTCGTCGCTCAGACCATAGAGCCGGCCGAAGAACTCAACCATTTCCCAGGCCGTCATCCGATCGTAGATGCCGGTATTGGCCGACATGAAGCCGATCTGATGCCGCACTTGCGACGGCTGCGTGAGGACGTCGCAACCGTTGACGGTCGCGGTGCCGTCGCTCGGCCGGAGCACGGTGCTGATGATGCGCAGCGCCGTCGTCTTGCCGGCGCCGTTCGGGCCGAGCAGGCCGTAGATCTCGCCGGGGAACGCGTCGAAAGAAATGCCTGCGAGCGCGGAGAACTTGCCGCGCTTCACGTCTGCATAAACTTTCGTGAGATTCCGAACGTGAATCATCGCCAAAGGCCGCCGGTGCGAAGGAATCTTGGAACGAAGAGAACGAGGCTCAGCCAACGGTGTCGTTTAAGTTTGCGTCACGCTCGGAGGTAGCGCATAGCCCCTCTAGTCGGAGGACTGCGCGCACTTTCGTGAAACGGATACCTGAATGTAGCTTATTTCGTCAGGCCGTCACGGCGACAACCGGCTCTTCCGGCGCGGCGTCGATCAATTCGTAGCGGACGTTCCGTTGGCGGGGGATATAACCGAGCTCGCTGATCGCTCCTCGAATTTGTTCCAAATTCAAATAATGCACGGTGCCCGCCGAAGCCACGACGTTCTCCTCGATCATGAGGCTGCCCATGTCGTTGGCCCCGAAAAGCAGGGCTAATTGGCCGATTTTCAAACCTTGCGTGACCCAGCTCGATTGGATGTTCGGGAAGTTATCGAGATAAAGCCGCGCAACCGCTTGCGTTTTCAAGTAGTCGAACGAGCCGTGCTTCTTGAGGTGCGCAAGGTCCGTATGTTCCGGTTGAAACGACCAACAGATAAATGCCGTGAAGCCGCCGGTCTCGTCTTGCAATCCGCGTAATCGTTCTAAGTGTTCGATTCGTTCGGCGAGCGTTTCGACATGGCCGAACATCATCGTCGCCGAGCCGAGGCCGCCGAGCAGGTGCCATTGCCGGCAGACCTCGAGCCATTCGTTGGTCATCGCCTTGCCGCGCGTGATTTCCTTGCGGACCCGATCGACGAGAATTTCGCCTCCGCCTCCCGGCAGGCTGCCGAGGCCGGCCGCTTTCAGCCGTTCGAGCACGGTCCGAATCGGCAGCTTCGAGAGCTTATGCAAGGCATAAATCTCGGGGGGCGAGAACGCATGGAGGTTCACTTGCGGAAAGCGTTCTTTAAGCGTTCGTAAAAGGTCTTCGTACCACTCGATCGGCAACTCGGGATTCATGCCCCCTTGCATCAGCACCTGGTCGCCGCCGAGAGCGATCGTCTCTTCGATCTTCTGAAAGATCGTCGGTTTGTCGAGCACATAACCTTCCGGACTCTTCGGCTTGCGGTAGAACGCGCAAAAATCGCAAACCGCACTACAAACGTTCGTGTAGTTGATGTTGCGGTCGATGTTGTAGGTGCGATACGGCTCGGGATGCAGGCGGCGCGTCACGGCATCGGCGGCACGCCCGATCGCCGTGAGCTCACGGCTTTCCAACAGCGCAAGGCCTTCTTCCGGCGACAAGCGTTCGCCGGCCACGGCCTTATCAAGCACCTTCGAAATGGAAGCTACCAACGTCGACTCCCGGTGGAGCGAGATGCATTTCTCTCGCTAACTTTTGAAATAGCGCGAGCCCACGGGCCTCGCGCGATCCCAAGTAAAAATACAGATTATCGCGCAAGTATGCGAGGCATTCGGGCACGGTGAGACCAAGCGCTGGCGCTTCGCGCTCGGCGATCGAAGCGAGATTGGCGATGCCGGCGTCGCGCGAGCGTTCGAGGGCTTTATCGATCCCTTGCAAATCGACGCCGGCCCGAGCGGTCCACATGGCGAATACGAACGGCAGCTCGGCCCAACGACACCACTCGTCGCCGAGATCCCAGATCGTGTGGAACGATCCGGCCGGTGCGTGCATGGCTCGATCGCCGATCAGCAGCACCGCGTCGGCCCGGCTTTGTCCGAGCGAGTCGCCGAGCGGCAGCGGCTCGATCTCGGGCTCGATGCCGTAACGCTGTTTGAGCAGGATCTTCGTCAGGGCGGCGCTGGTACGCGAGCCCTCGTCGAGTGCGAGCGAGCGAATCTTATCCGGTGGGGTGCGGCAATACAGCTTTACGGACAGGACCGGCCCTCGGCAGCCGATGCATGCGTCGGAGACGATCGTATAGGTCGGATCTTGAAAGAACTCGATCGACGGGATCAGTGCAACGTCGAGCGTGCCCGCCGCTAAGGCGTCGGCGAGCTTGCTGGGATAGTCGAGTACGAGCTCGGCATCGGGCGCGAAGCGAGCGAAGTCGTAGATGAGCGGCTTCGTATTGAGATAGCTAACCGCGCCGACGCGGATTTTGGTTGCCATAATAAGTTCGCCGATTTGATCGCAAAGCGCGATTCCCGATCGTGAATCCTTTCACAATGTATTATAGGGCCCTTAGGTAAAGGGAAAAGGGCCTGAGAACGCATCTCCTCACGGTTGGTAACCGCATCCTGAGGTCGAAATTAACCGCCGAATGGGATGATATCTGAATCGGGCTGCGGAAAATCACGGCTTCGACTGAGCTTGCTCGAAATGGCTACTTCTCCGATGATATGCCCGCTAGAAAACCGGTTCGCTTAGATTGTCGGCGCGACGTTTCGTCGCCGGCAATTTTCATAGTTCAGCATGGAATGCTGGAGGAGAGTTAGGATGACTCATGGATTCGTTCGCGGCGCTCTGTTTCTCTCGGCGCTGGTTTGCACGGCGGCCATAGGTTGCAATAAAGCGGCCGAAGAAGCTCCGACGGCTTCGGCGAACGCCGGCGCACCGGCTGCTGCCGAGCCTGCCCCTGCCGGCGGACCTGCGGTTGCGAAAAACGAAGTGAACCACGTCAGCGCTGACGGCGTCCGCACGGTGACGAAGGTCGAGTTGCCGAACCCGGTCATTCTGATGAAGACCTCGCTCGGCGATATCTATCTGAGGCTGAATCAGAAAGCGGCTCCGCGAACCGTTTCGAATTTCGTCGATTACGTGATCACGCGGCATTACGACGGCACGATCTTCCACCAAATCAACGGTGGTTACGTCGTGCTCGGCGGCACGTTCGACGAAAAGTTGAAGCCGAAAACGGTACGATATCCGATCCCGAACGAAGCGGCGAACGGCTTGAAGAACAAACGGGGCACGATCGCGATGTCGCGTAATCCCGCCGACCCGAACAGCGCGACTTCGCAGTTCTTCATCAACCTATCCGACAACCCGAAGCTCGATCGAGCGGGCGACAAGCCGGAAGACGCCGGTTTTTGCGTATTTGGTGAAGTCGTCGAAGGGCTCGATGTGCTGGAGAAGATCGCGCAAGTTCAAACTGCGTCCGTGAAAGGCTTCGAGAAGCTTCCGGTGCAGACGGTCTCGGTGCAGACGATGAAGCTGATGCGCTAGTCGCGTTCTAACGGCTACCGGTGCCGGTGCGTTGCGCACCGGCTTGGCGGGCGAGCGCCGACTTATGGAGTTGCGCCAAAGCCAGCGTCAATTGCTTCTCGTCATAGATCTTTCCGGTCGGCTTCTCGAAGTTTCCTTTGCCGTCTTGCGAGAGCATACGGCTTAAGTCGTGGCCACCTGGGCTGTTCGCCATATATTGCAACAGTTTGTGGCCGTCGGGACCGATGACGAGCCGTTCGATCGTACTCCGGCCTTGCGGGAGTTGCGAAAGCCGATCGAGCTTGTCGTAGCCGAGCGGTAGGGCTTGGATGTTACGCGAGAATTGCTTGCCGAGTTTGCTCGATAGCTGTTGCGCGAGGAAGCTCTTGTCGTCGAGCGTTTGCTTCAGCAACGTTTCTCGATCGCCGGCTTCCAGTTGCCAGCCGGTCTTGCGCTCCAATGTTTTGAGCGCCTCTTCGACCTTGCCGCGGGTCAGAAAGTCGCCGCTGCGATAGTCTCGTTGGTAAGAGAAATGCTCTTGGATCGCAGCGTGGATGTCGATCGTACGGGGCACGGAGGCCGTTTGCGCGGCTTCGAGCTTGCTCGCCGAACCGACGAGGCCGACGAAGGTGCCGAGCCCGATGGCAAAGATCGATCGAAAGATCCGAATTGCTCGCAACATGATGCGCACCTGGAAGTGAATCCAACGGAAACCGGCAAGTTTGCCGCTCAAGTAACCGTACCTTGATTGTTTCGGCTTTTTTGCATCGTCGGGTGCAAGCGACTCGAATTCGAGTAAGCTAGCGATCGTCCGCCGTTCCGGTCGTACCGCTTTTTCCAGATAACGAGCCCCGCGCCGATGTCGATCCTTGTCCATGCCGTCGATCGACCGAGCCTCGCACCGTTCGAGATGCCCGACCGTTTCCGTACGGAAGTCGCGTATTTTATGAGCCTTCCCGGCGAACCGGGCGTGCCGGAGTTGAAGCCGGGGGAGTATTGGATTTCGCCGGCAAGTGCCAAGACATGGCTTGAGGAAGGGATCTTCAGTCTCGTCTCGCCGCTCGATAGCGCCAGCCGTGCCGAGATCGAACTGAGCGAAGCTCAAGAGTCGTGGCTGGAATGGATGGTTGCCTCGGGCGTCGATCGTATTCGCCTCGGCTGACGGAATCGTTAACGGCGTGATTCCGCCAACTTGTCGTGCTCACGGCTCATGATGGGCTACGGCATTTTGTCGTGTTGAGCGCCAAGAGCGAACCTCGTACAACGATTTGCCTCTTATTTAGCACCAAACGCATGTACGAACCGTACATCGCCCGGCGGCTTTGTAAGGGAAATTGCTATCATGCAAGGCAGATTAAATTCTGCATATTTTCCCCGTAACCACACGGAAAACATTGAAATTTCGGATCGAGAATGGTTAGGATAAAAACGGCACAAATGCCGACGTTCAGTACGCAGGTGGAAGGAATTACCGACATGGCTAACACGACTTATTACGTTCAAGAGTGCCCGACATGCGGGCGAAAACTCAACGTGCGCGTCGAATATCTCGGCCGTAAAGTCGTTTGCCAACACTGTCGAGCCCCGTTCCTCGCCTGGGATCCCGAAGGGGCTCCGACTCAAGAATCGTCCCTGTCCGGTACCCGACTCTTAGACCGCGCACAAGAGCTGATCGAGCAAGCCGAAGCGAAGATCGCGGAGTCGCGCATCATCCGCGCACGGATCGATCCCGATAGCGCGAAGGCTCGCGAAAAGACGAACGCCGTGACCTAACGCCGCCACGAAATCGCCGATTTTTCAAGCTGCCGTGTCGTGCCCGACACGGCAGCTTGCGTTTTTGGGCCGAGGTTTAGGAAGAGCTCAGCTTCGCGAGATCCGTGAAGAACTCAGGGTACGTCTTGCGCGTGCAATCAGGATCGCGAATCACGACGCCGGGCACGCGGAGCCCCGCTAGGGCAAAGCTCATTGCCATCCGATGGTCGTCGTAGGTGTCGATCTCTGCGCCGTGCAGCGGCGCGCTCGGCGTGATTCGCAAACCATCATCGAATTCCTCGACCTGAGCACCGAGCTTGCGCAGCTCCACGGCGACGGCGTGAATCCTATCGGTTTCCTTGTGGCGATTATGGGCAACGCCGCGAATCGTCGTCGGTCCGGCGGCGAACAACGCGACCGGCGCTAAGGTCTGCATCGTATCGCTGACGGCGTTCATGTCGATGTCGATCCCACGCAGGGCCCGACCGACGACCGTGATTCCCGCATCCGATTCGGAAACCTCGCAGCCCATTCGTTCTAAGACGTCGATGAAGCCGACGTCTCCCTGCAATGCGCGGCGCGTGAGCCCCGCGACGGTCACCCGCCCGCCCGTGATAGCGGCCACTGCGAAGAAGTAGCTGGCGGCCGAAGCATCCGGTTCGATTTCGTAATCGCAGCCGGTGTATCGACCGAGCGGAATCGTGAACCGTGTAACGTCGTCGTTGGCGCGTTCGATGCCGAAGGATCGCATGACCGCGAGCGTCATATGAATGTAAGGTTGCGAGACGAGCGTGTCTTCGACGATGAGTTCGATCGGCGTTTGAGCATAAGGAGCGGCCATCAGCAGACCGCTGAGAAACTGGCTCGAGACATCGCCGCGAATCGTCGAGCGACCTCCGGCGAGGCCCGCGGCATGCACGATGATCGGCGGGCAACCGGTCTTGTGTTCGCTTTCGATGCGCCCACCCAAGCGACTGACGGCATCGATCAAATCTTGGATCGGCCGCTCATGCATCCGCGTGGTGCCGTGCAAGCGAAACGTTCCTTGCGCGGTAGCAAGCATCGCCGCGAGAAACCGCACGGTCGTGCCGCTATTGCCGATGTAGAGATCGGCTTTCGGGCTGGGGACTTTCCCGCCGCATCCTACGACGCGAATCGTGCGCGTAGCAGGATCGTGAATCACATCGAGCCCGAGTGTCTGCAAAGCGCCGACCATCACTTGCGTGTCGTCGCTGTCGAGGGCTCCGCGAAGCGTCGAGGTTCCCTCGGCCAGCGCAGCGCAAACCAGCGCGCGATTCGTAATGCTCTTCGAGCCGGGTGGGCGGATCGTGCCGACGATCGGGCCGGTTACGGTCGAGACGGCGATGGTCTTAGTCACGGCGCAGCGATCTTCCAAAGGTGCTTGTCGCCGCGGAAATAGAGAGCGCCGGCGGCATAGGCGGGGGAGCCGAATACGGGCTCGCCGAAGTCGTTCGACGCCACGACTTCTCCATCTTTCTCACCGGTTCGAACGACCTGCGCGAGCCCGTCTTGATTGACGACATACAGCAAATCGCCGATAGCGAGCGGCGTGGCCCAGTATGGACCCTTCACTCGCAGCTTCCATTGCACCTTGCCGCTTTGCGCTTCGCCGCACGTCATCACACCGGCGCGATTCACGATGTAAACGCGTCCGCCGGTCACGACAGGGCTCGGGCTTCCCGGTGCGAGCGCACTTTCTTGCCAGATCTTTTCCCAATTGGAACTTCCGACGCCGACCTTCAGCGCGGTCAGTCCTTCGCCTGGAATGTAGATAGTCTCACCTTCCGTCGTAACGCTGCTGATCTCGGCGCACTTCGAGTCGTACGTCCAAACGACTTCGCCCGTGCGCGCGTTGTGCGCCGTCAGCTTGTCGGGAGATTGCAGAAGGACGAGCGGCTCGCCACGGCCCGGCTTAAACAACGTCGGCGAGGTCCAATTCATTTGCGATGTGCGGGGAACCTTCCAGCGCGTTTCGCCGGTTACGGAATCGATCCCCATAGCGAACGAATCGCCCTTGCTTTCCAACTGCACGACGACCGTATCGCCGGCAACGAGCGGCGACGCGGCCATGCCGACGTCGTTGGCCGCTGCCGGATGCTCGAGCGTCAGACCTCGATACCACAGCAGATTGCCGTCGACATCGAGGCACGCTAGATCGTTCGACGAGAAGAACGCGAAGATGCGGCGACCGTCCGAGGCCGGCGTCGGCGCGGCTACGGAACTCGTCGGATGACAAAACGTCCGTCCGGTTGCCCAAAACTTGCGCTGCCAAAGTTGCTTACCGTCCGTCGTCGAATAACAAGCCACGACGAGGCGATCTTGCTTCGCTCCGCTTGCCGAAGTGACGAACACCCGATTGCCGACGACGATCGGGCTCGACACGCCTCGCGACGGTAAATCGACCGACCAAGCGATGTTCTTCGCTTCTGATTTCTCCGTTTTCACGGTCCACTCGGTCGGCGGCAACACGGTTTCCGAAGTTTTTCCAGTCGTGTCGGTTCCGCGGAACTGGGCCCAATCGGCGCCGGTGAAGCAGGCGATGCCGAGGATCGTCGCGGCGTAAAGTCCCGTGCGGTTTCGCATGATCGAGCTCAATCGTTAGGCCAATGTGGTAGTAAATAAGCAGCGAACGACAATCGGGCTATTCATTACCCGCCAGTTTTCCTGCGGAGATCACGGCCGTGCCGACGCTGTCGCAAACGCGCAACTGGAACTTCCAATCTTGGGCCCATGATTCCTTCTGCTCGTTCTCGCAGACCTTCAACAGAATTCGATTGGCCCCTGGCTTCAATTCGGCGTGCGAGATGTATTGATCGATCTCGAAGCCGGCATGGTATACGTTGCGGGCATCGACTTGCTTGCCGTTGACCCACAGCTTGATCGCGTTGCCGCTGCCGATGCGAATGTCGACCGGGCCGGCCTTGGAAGCGTGGAACTCTGCAACGGCGTAAGCGAGCGCTCCTTTGTTCTTACCGAGAACCTCGTTGAGATCGATGATGCCGTGCTTGTCGACGGTCTTATGCTCGATCCAAGCGATTTCTTTTTCGTCTTTGCCCTTATACTTCGCGTCGAGTTTGATCTCGTTTTCCGGTGGATAAACGGCGTCGTACCCTTTCTCCTTCATATTGTCGAAGGGGCCGATCAGCTTCCACGCGACGACGAATCCGAAATGCTTCGGTAAGTCGGCTGCGCCTCCCAGTTTCTCAACTTTGGCGGCGAGGTCTTTAATCTGGTCGACGTCGCGCGAGGCGGAGAATGCTTTTTCGTACAACGATTTCGTCACGGCCGGATCCTTCGACGCCGTCGCTTCAGTCAGTACGCGATCGATCGCTTCGCGGCGCAATTCCGTACTCGGATCATCAAGAAAGCCCGGCATCAAACGGTCGGGTGCGGTCTTGTCGAGTTTCGAGAGGATGTCGTACGCGAGCCGGCGGGCTTGCGGAACATGCTTCGTTTCCAGCACGAATTTTTCCAGGGCCGGTGCCGATGTTTTATCGCCGGCCGTTTCGGCTCGTTCGCCGATTGTCTCGATCGCGGCTCGAATCCAGTTCGCTGCGAGCGGCGAGGCGGTATCGAGCGACGTAAGAAGTTCCGGAAGCCGTTGAGCATCGGCGCTCGCCACGACTTTCCAGGCCGCTTGGGCGGCGCGATGGCCGGCCGCTTCGGGACCTACCGCGACGAGGTTTTTCAACGCTTCGCCGAAGTCGTCGGCCGAGGCCGCCCGAGGCGCGATGGCTACGGCAGTGCAGAGGAAAGCCGCGGCAAAATAGGTGCTTCGCATCGTCCGTTGTTCCTTGCTGAGAACGGCTCCGCGAGGCACGCAGGCGGAGCAGGGCCGAAATCCGTGCGGCTTATTCTACCGAAGCACGCCGCTTAGGGAAACTCGCCGGCAAGGCTCGATGGGGCGTTATGCCGAGCGCCGAGCTTCGCCGCCGAGAGTCGTAGGAATGGGTGGGAGATGGATCGTGAACCGGCTTCCCTTCCCAGGCGCGCTTTCGACCGTCACGCGGCCTCGATGCGCCAGCACGATATGCTTGACGATCGCGAGCCCGAGACCGGTGCCGCCGAGTTTTCGACTGCGCGCCTTATCGACGCGGTAGAAACGCTCGAAGAGGCGGGCATGATGTTCCGGCGCGATTCCGCAACCGTAGTCGACGACCGACACGCGTACTTCTTCCGAGGTCCGTTCGCCGACCACTTGGATGACTCCGCCGGCGTCGCTGTACTTCACGGCGTTCTCAAGCAGGTTGCGCACTGCTTGCTGGAGCAACAGCGCATTGACGCGGGCATGTACTTCATCGGGGCAACGAATCTCGACGCGAATCTTTCGTTCGTCGGCGCGCACTTGGCAATCGTTCGCGGCACCCAATAGGATCTCGTTAAGCCGGCTCGGAGCGAGGACGATATCGGATGCCTCGGCCTCTTTCTCGATGCGCGAGAGAGCCAGTAGATCGTCGATGATGGCGTCGAGCCTATCGGCTTGCCGCGCGATGATCTCCATAAACCGATGGGCATCTTCGGCCGATGCTCCGTCGAGAATCGTTTCGACGAACCCTTTGATCGACGTGATCGGCGTCTTCAATTCATGCGAGACGTTGGCCGCGAAATCTCGACGCATATTTTCCAAGCGTCGCAAGCGGGTCACGTCGTTGAGCACGAACACCGCGCCGGAGCCGCGATCATGCGAATCGGGGAGCATCGTGCCCCTCACTTGTAAGATGCGCTCGTCGGTTTGGCGAAAGACGATATCGTTCTCCGCGGGCTTGCGCGTGGCGAGGATTTGATCGACGAGCCGCAACAACTCCGGATTGCGGACGATCTCGTGCAAGCCGCGTCCCATGATCTCGGTCGGATTGACGCCGAGCAGCCGACCGGCTGCGCGGTTCAAGCTGATCACGCGATGCTCGGCATCGATGGCGAGCACTCCCTCCGCCATACCTGCGAGAACGGCCTCCTGCTCGTTGTTAATGCGCAGCACTCCATCGAGACGTTCGGCGAATCTTTCGGCAAGTCGGCTCATCGACTCGCTCAACTCGGCGGCTTCTTCGATGTTGGGCAAGGTATGAGCGGACGTACCGCGACCTTCGGAGAGTTCATCGCTAAGCTTGCGTAACATGAGAAACGAGCGGGCAATCGGTTCGGCGAGGAAATGGGCTGCCGCAAATGCCGCGATTACGCCGACAAGCGCCAAGAGAGCGACGCTTCGCCACCAAGCGGAAGTCGCCGCTTGAATGTGCGTCGTCGGTTGCGAGACTTCTAAGATCGCCGCGACCCGGCCTTCGCGCACAAGCGGGATGCCGACCACGAGCACACGGCTTTCGGTCGCATCGTCGTAGAGGACGAATTCCGTGCGTCGGCCGGCGAGCGCTTCCGCAACGACTTTCTCGTTCGTCGGCTTTCCGAGATAAGCCGTGTCGACGAGCGATACGCCGCTAGGCGCGAAGAGCGTGAACCCGATCTGACGGGCATCGGCGATGCGGCGCACGACGGAATGCTCGCCCAGGCGCGTCGCCAGGCTAAACTCTTTTCCGAATCGCTCGTCGAGCGCCGCGGCGACGTCGTCTAAGCGGCGCAAGCCTTCGGTGGTCAGGCTGCGATCGATCGCTCTCGCACCGATCCAGCCGGCCGCGATGGCGACGACGAGCGCGAGCGCGATCATCGCCGGTGCGAGCTTCCAGATCAGTCGTGTACGTTGCACGAATCTCGACTTTCGACAATGCCTCTAGAAATGCGCAGCCCGGATGCGCCCGGCGACTACCCTTTGAAGCGGTAGCCAACGCCGCGTACCGTCTCGACGCGAGCGCCGTTGTCGCCGAGCTTCTTGCGAAGACCCGCGACCTGCACATCGACCGAGCGTTCCGTTACAGGGTAATCTTCCCCCTTCACGGCGTCGACGATCTGAGCCCGTGAAAATGCCCAACCGGGCCTTTGAGCGAGGAATTGCAGCAGGCGAAACTCCGTGAGCGTCAGGTCGATCGGCTGATCGGAGATCGTCACTTCGTGCCGTCCGGGATGGATGACGAACTCGCCGACGGTGATCGGCGAACCTTCGTCGCCGACTTGCGTTTGCCGACGGCGAAGCACGGCTTTGATCCGAGCGATCAGCACGCGCGGGCTAAACGGCTTGGCAAGGTAATCGTCGGCACCCATTTCGAGGCCGGTCACCATGTCGGCCTCTTCCCCTTTGGCCGTGAGCATCACGACAGGGATGTGTTTCGTGCGCGCATCGTTTTTAAGTACGCGGCAGACTTCCAAGCCATCGACGTTCGGCAGCAGCAGATCGAGCACGACGAGATCGGGCAGATCCGTGCGAGCGCGACGAATCGCTTCTTCGCCGGTACCGACTCCGGCGGCGCGGTAACCCTCTTTCGTAAGGTTGTACTTAATCAGTTCGACGAGATCTTCTTCATCGTCGACCACCAGGATCCGCTCTTTGGGCATTCCGACTTCCTATGGCATGGTGCTGATGGTTCGCCTGCGGCGCGCGGCGCTCGAAATCAGCGGTTCGATAGCCTCGGCGTCGGAAGAACTCGGCAACCAAACAAGGCAGCCCGGCTCCTGCGACACAGGACTATTGATAGCAATCGATTATTAGGTTTATGTTAGACAAATGTGAGCGCTGCCGGCTATTTTGCGAGGAATACCGAATGTTTGCTGACCTAACGCTTGCCTGACCCAAAAGTGGGTACGCCGCTTGCAGTTTGATAGGATGTATTTGCAGTAGCTTCCAAGATTCCCCTCATTGCCATGAGGCTTCAGTTTCTCCGGAGGGCTTAGCGATGAACGCCAGAAAGATCCTCTTCCCGACCGACTTCTCCCACCTCAGCGATGCGGCCTTGGCGCATGCCACGGCCTTAGCTCGCGATACCGGCGCGATGTTGCTGATCGTCCATGTCGAAGAGCCGCCGATGGCCTACGGCGGTGGTGAGATGTACTACGGCATTCCGGAGCCCGATCGGGCCGAAGTGCGACGCATGACGGAAGCGGTGCGGCCGACCGATCCGCTGGTCCGGTTCGAGCATCGCATGGTCGAAGGAAGTCCGGCCGAAGAGATCGTTCGGGTGGCGGAAGAGGAGCATGTCGACATGATCGTGATCGGCACGCACGGGCGAACCGGTTTGAAGCGCTTGCTGATGGGAAGCACGGCGGAATCGGTGATGCGCCATGCGAAGTGCCCGGTCTTCGTCTTTAAGACCGCCGAACATACAGCGGCGGCAAAAGCCCCCTAGCGAGGCGATAAATCATAGCTAAGGCAATACTAATACACGGCTTCCGTTGACCCCTCGCGTTCCGCTTCGCTATAATCCGCGACGTACACGGACGATACTCTGCGCAATCTTGGTTAAGGGAAAGGGCCCTCATGGCTACCGCGACGACTTCGGGCATTCGCAACAACATCACTGAATGTGTAGGCAACACGCCACTCGTACAGTTGCACAAAATCGCCGAGGGGAGCGTCGCTACCGTCGTCGCCAAGGTCGAGAACATGAACCCGCTTTGGAGCGTGAAAGATCGAATCGCTCGGGCGATGATCGACGCCGCCGAGCGCGACGGCAAAATCAAGGCCGATACCGTGATTATCGAGCCGACGAGCGGTAACACCGGAATCGGATTGGCGTTCGTTTGTGCGGCTCGGGGTTATCGCTTCATGGCGACGATGCCGGAAAGTATGAGCTTGGAGCGTCGACGGTTGCTCAAGGCCTTGGGTGCCGAGTTGGTGTTGACCCCCGCCGCCGATGGGATGCCTGGCGCCGTGCGGAAGGCCGAAGAGTTGGCTGCCCAAAACCCCAACTACTTCGTGCCGCAACAATTCAAGAACCCTGCGAATCCGGAAATCCACCGCAAGACCACGGCCGAGGAAATTTGGCGCGATACCGACGGCCAAGTCGACATCTTCATCGCCGGCGTCGGCACGGGAGGCACGATCACCGGCGTAGGTGAGATCCTTAAGCAACGTAAGCCGGGCGTGAAGATCATCGCGGTCGAACCGGTGAATAGTCCCGTCATCGCTCAACGCAAGGCAGGGCAGCCGCTCAAGCCGGGTCGCCACACGATTCAAGGAATCGGTGCCGGTTTCATTCCCGACGTGCTCAACGTCGACGTGATCGACGAAGTTATTCCCGTCGCCGACGACGACGCGATGGAGACGGCCCGCAATCTCGCGAAGCTGGAAGGGTTAATGTGCGGCATCAGTTGCGGAGCGGCAGCGTGGGCTGCGATCCAAGTCGGCAAACGTCCGGAGAACAAAGGCAAGCTGATCGTCGTCGTGTTGCCGGACATCGGCGAACGCTACCTCTCGACGAAGCTCTTCCCGGAATAATGGGGAAAAGTTAGAAGTCAGAAACTAGAAACCAGAAAAAGCGGCGGCTCGGAATTATCCGAGCCGCCGCTTTTTGTTTTGTCGTCGCGATGGAACCGGTACGCAGAACCGGCCGGTTTACACCGGCCGCTCGCCTCAGAGAAGTCTACGTTCACTGACCCCTGACCACCGACCCCTGACCACTTCCTTCTACTTCGGCGTCAGCATGCAGGTGATGCGCTTTCCCATCGTGCTCGGGTTGCCTTCGAGCTTGCTGATGTCTTCGAGCGACTTGATCATCTTCTCGACGACCTTGCGGCCTTCGTCCATGTGCGCCGCTTCGCGCCCTTTGAACACGACCGAGACGACGACTTTGTTTTTGGCCTCGAGGAATTCGCGCGCGTGATTCACCTTCACGAGGAAGTCGTGCGCGTCGGTCTTCGGGCGAAGTCGAATCTCTTTGATCTTCGCTTGATGCGTGTGGTTCTTATGGAGTCGTTTGTTTTGTTGGTATTTAAATTTACCGAAATCCATGATTCGGCAAACCGGCGGCTTCTCGGTCGGGGCCACCTCGACCAAATCCATTCCCGCGTCTCGGGCCAAGGCTATCGCTTGTTCGGCCGTCATTACTCCTAGTTGAGCGCCATCCCCGCCGATGACTCGCACCGATGGGACGCGGATTTGTTCGTTCACTCGTTGAGACTTTTCGATCGCTGCGTCCTCCACACAGACAAAGAAATGGTTCAGCGGTCCGAAGCCTTGGGTATCGACTTAGGAGTCCGCACGGAAAGCTCTTCGCTAACTCTCGTTCGCAACCACAAGCTCATTCCTACAAACGCAAATATCGTTCGTAAAATCAGCGCCTGTCAACTCTTTTCAAATGAATTACCGGTAACTCGCCATAATTCTTCGGGCAAATCGTCTCTTAATACTCATTCGCTTCCGCCACGCTTGCCGTCGCGGCGGGGGCCGCGCTCATCTTGACCTTTTGACGGATGCGCTTCGTGCGGATCTCTTCTTGCAACTTCTCGATCGCCGCGGCGATCGGCAGCGCTCCGACATCCCCATCGATTCGGTCGCGAATCGAGACGGTTCCTTCTTCCATTTCTCGCCCGCCGACGACGAGCATGTACGGCACGAGGCGAATCTGAGCGTCGCGCACCTTCGAGCCGATCTTCTCGGCTCGGAAGTCGCCGGTCACGCGAATGCCTGCCTCGCGTAGTTGCTTTTCGACCTGTCGGCCGTACTCGCTGAACTTCTCGCTGACTGTGAGAATCCGCACCTGTTCCGGCGCGAGCCAAAGCGGGAACGCTCCGGCGTAATGTTCGATCAGTACGCCGATGAAGCGCTCCATCGAGCCGAGCGGAGCACGATGGATCATGATCGGGCGGTGGGTTTGATTGTCGGAGCCGACGTATTCGAGGCCGAACCGCTGTTCGCTCGGCAAGTTGTAGTCGAGCTGCACGGTGCCGAGTTGCCAGTCGCGGCCGATGCAGTCGGCGACGATGAAATCGGCTTTCGGTCCGTAGAACGCGGCTTCGCCCCGGGCGATGCTCATCTGCGGCAAGTCCATGCTGCGGCAGACTTCTTCTAGTTCGCGTTCCGCGCGGTCCCACACTTCCGCCTTGCCGACGTATTTGTCGCTCGTCGGGTCGCGGAAGCTGAGTCGCACGCGATAGTCGTCGAGGCCGAGAGTTTTCAAGATAAACTGAGTCATCTCGATGCAACCGCGGAACTCGTCGGCCACTTGATCTTCCGTGCAGAACAGATGCGCGTCGTCTTGGCAAAAGCCGCGCACGCGGGTCATGCCGTTCAATTCTCCCGACTGCTCGAAGCGATAGACGGTGCCGAACTCCGCAAGCCGCACGGGCAAGTCGCGGTAACTGCGCGGTCGGCTCTTGTAGATCATGATGTGATGCGGACAGTTCATCGGTTTCAGCAGGTATTCATCTTCTTCGACATGCTTGCCGGCTTTGGCGTCGGCGATCGAATTCGGATGATCCTTCATCTTAATCGTCGGGAACTGCGCGTCGGCATAGTATGGGTAGTGGCCGCTGATCTTATAGAGATCGACCTTGCCGATGTTCGGAGTGTAAACCGGATCGTAGCCCCGCTTTTGCAGTTCGGCTTTGACGAAGGTTTCGAGTTCGCCCCGGATCGTCGCCCCGCGCGGATGCCAAAGAATCAGCCCGCCACCGACGAGCGGGTTGATGCTGAACAAATCCAACTGCTTGCCGAGTACCCGATGGTCGCGCTTCTTCGCTTCTTCCATCTTCTGCAAGTAGGCGTCGAGGTCTTCCTTGGAGAACCAAGCGGTGCCGTAAAGTCGTTGAAGCTGCTTGGAGTTGGCGTCCCCTTTCCAATAAGCCCCCGCGACCGACATGAGCTTAAATGCTCCGATCGCGCCTGGGCTCGGAATATGCGGGCCGCGACAAAGGTCGATGAACTCCCCTTGCCGGTAGAACGACAACGTCGGGTGATCGGCCAAGCCGGTCGAGATATGTTCGATCTTGAACTCTTGACCCAGATCGGTGACGACGCCGAGCGCTCGCTCGCGCGGCTCGACGATGCGCTCGAACCCTTCATCGGCCTTGATGATCCTCGCCATCTCGGCTTCGATCTTCGGGAAGTCTTCTTCGCTCAGCTTGTGCGGCATCGCGAAGTCGTAGTAGAAGCCGTCGCCGGTGGTCGGGCCGAAGGCGAGTTGCACGCCGTCGAAGAGTCGCATCACGGCGCGAGCCATGATGTGTGCGCACGAGTGCCGCATTACGGCCAGTGCTTCGGCGTCTTTCTTAGTGAGCAGCCGTAAGGAAACTTCGCCCGTATTCGGAAGCTCGGTGTCGACACCGACGACTTTGCCGTCGACGACGCCGGCGAGCGTGGCTTTGGCGAGGCGGGGCCCGATGTCGTTGGCGACATCCAGCACACGGGTCGGCTTGGAATAGTCTTTTACGCTGCCGTCGGGAAGTTTGACTTGAAGCATCGGTTCCTTGGTTGCGGTAGAGCCCGTCGAGCGCGACATCGCGGAGGCGCGTCGATACCAAGGACGCGATCCCCAAGTCCGCGAGGGGGCTCGACCGACGTAAAATATAATGAGTAACCGGTTTCCGGCAAGATCGGTCGCTCTTACGGTCAACGACGGCGCACCTGCGTCGGTGGTTCGCCTAAACGTCGTATTTGGTCTTCGGAGCGGGAAATTCCTGGGCTTTTCATGCTCTATCGCGGTACGTTTGTTTTCGTGGTTCGGGTCGGTTCGCGTTTCGCTTCGCCGTGGCCGCCGACTACAATCATTCCCATGGCAATCACACTGGAACAGTTCGGCAAAAGCATTATCTCGACCGGTCTCCTGACCAACGAGGAACTCCGCGCGTGGTGGACGTCGCTAGCAGCCGATCGCAAGCCGCGCGACGCCGAGTCGTTCGCTGCTTGCATCGTTCAAGACGGCAAGCTGACCTCCTATCAGTCCCAGGTATTGCTCCAAGGGAAGGGGGCCTCGCTGTCGTTCGGCAATTATTTGCTGCTGGCGCAGATCGGCGTAGGGGCTTCGGGGGCCGTCTTCAAGGGGAAGCATAAATCGTCGGGCCGGCTCGTCGCGATTAAAGTCCTCTCGAGTGCGATCGCGCAAGATGACGTAGCCGTCCGTCGTTTTCAGCGAGAGATCGAAGCCGCCGGACGTCTGGCGCATCCGAACATCGTGCAATCGTTCGACGCCGGGCAGTTGAACGGACAGCACTATCTCGTGATGGAATACGTCGACGGCGCCGACCTCACGACGCTCGTCAAAGACAACGGCGTCTTCTCGATCGACATGGCGATCCGCACGATTTCGCAAGCGGCTGCCGGCCTTCAATACGCCCACGAACAGGGAGTGATCCACCGCGACATCAAGCCCCGCAATCTCTTGCAAGATAAGCAAGGAGGCGTGCGGCTGCTCGATCTCGGTCTGGTTCGCTTCAGCGACGGTGGCAGCAGCATCACCGCAACGCAGGCGGTAATGGGGACCATCGACTACATGAGTCCCGAGCAAGCGGTCGATCCGAAGCGGGCCGATGTCCGAAGCGATATCTACAGCCTCGGCTGCACGCTCTGGTTCTTGCTCGTTGGCAGGAAGCTCTACGACGCAAAAGGGGTCGTCGATCGGATCATGATGCACCGGAGCTCACCGATCCCGCTGCTGATGAAAGAACGCGAGGCGCCGAAGGCTTTGCAAGCTGTCTTCGAAAAGATGGTGGCGAAGCGGCCCGACGATCGTTATCAAACGATGTCGGAAGTTATCGTTGCGCTGGCCGCGGTTGCGAAGGAGATCGCCGGACCAAGTGGCGACGATTCCGAACAAGAAGAGCCGGTCGAAATGCTCGCCGAAGTCGAAATGTTGAGCGAGCAATCCATCATGAACTTGCCCAGAATTCAACTACAAACGGCCGCCTACTCCGAGCCGGGACCAAGTAAGCCGTTCTTGTTCGATCAAGGAGCCAAGGCGGTGTCGCAAGGCACTGCGAAATCGCCGTCGATTCAGCCTACGCCCGCGAAGGGGAAAGCGGCATCGCCGAAAGCTTTTGCCGACTCCGCCGAACCCGGCAATACGCTCGCTTCACGTTTCCCGGTCGAAAAGCGGACGCTTTACATCGCCGGAGCGGTTGTCGGCGTCGTGCTCTTGGCCGTGGTCGTGTGGCTAGTCATCGGCTAGAGATGGAATGTGCCGGTGTTTTTGGCGCACGATATGCATTTCATTCCGGTCATCGTTCGTTTCGCTGTCAATTCGGCAGCGGGTCGGACGGCGTAAAGGAGTGAGCTGGTGGCTATGAATTTCGCCCGTGATGATTCGGAGTTCGGACGCATTCCCCCGCGCCATGCGCATTCTTACCAAGCCGACAGTCGGCTTCGTTGGGTGGAGCACTTAGCGCGGCTGATGGATAGCCAATTTCAGATTCCGGGCACGAACTTCAAGTTCGGCCTTGATCCGCTGATGAATTTGGTGCCGGTCATCGGCGGCATCCCCTCGGTGCTCGTATCGGCCTTGCTCATCTCGACGATGATGCGGCATGGCGCGAGCGGCGAAGTTGCCGTGCGGATGGTTGCCAACGTGGCGATCGATGCCATTCTCGGCGCGGTTCCCATTCTCGGCACTATCTTCGACTTCACGTTTCGGGCCAACGATCGCAACGTGCGACTGTTGCGCGAACACTACAACGAGGGGCGTTACCAAGGGAGCGGCCGGGGTCTTGTTACCGTGCTCCTCTTGGGGCTCATCGCCCTCTGCGGCGCGATTGCCTGGGGCGTATGGATGCTGCTTGCCGGATTATGGCATCTGATTTCGTGAGGCGTAGCTTCGGTTGAAGGCTACTTGGAAACGCGCTCGATGAAGCCCTTGGCCGTGTACGACACGGTTCGTGTGGCGTTATCGATTTGCGGATGGTCGTCGATGAAGAGATGGCACTCTTCCCCTTCGCTGAGCATTGCGGCCAGCGCCGTCTTGAGACGACGAACCTGTTCCTCGAACGTCTCCGCTTCCACGTCGAGGGACGACGTAAAAACAACCGAGATCAGCCGGCCGGTATCGTCGATCGGCAGCACATGAATCCCGTCTCCGCCGTGCCAATTGTGGTGTGCAGCCCGTTTGTGGTAGCCGTGGTATCGATCGCGTAGCGGCTCCGCCTTGCCGTGATCGATGTTGAAGGCTTCGTCGATGCGGTGTTGAACGAAAGTTGCGTCGGTGAGAAACGGCATGGGAATATCCTTAAGGCGTAGTTGTGCGACAAGTGGTTGTGCGACGAACGAGGACGAGTTCGTGCGGTCGAAGTGCAGGGAGCCGCTCTCAATATAACGTACGCCAAGCCCGCCGGCACGGTTCGCCTGCGCCTCTTGGCGACGAATCCACGGTACAAGGAGCACCGTTTGGTCGTTCTTTGTTCAATCGGCGCTGGAACTATCCATGGCGTCGTTCGATTTCAAAGTGCGGCCGCTGTTTAGCGTCGCCAGGTCGCGAAATTGCCGTTGTCGGCCGGGGCGAACATCGGGCGGAACTGCGAGCGCTGCGCCGTGAAGGCCGTTCCGGGATAGAACAAGAAGCCGAACGAGAGATTCCATATCTCTTCCTTGCGCCCCATGTCTCCACCCGAACCGGGAAGCACATACTCGAACGCGCCGGTTACGGCCATATAGCAAGTCACGGCGACTTGGACGTTGGTGCCGTAAGTGATGTCGCTCGGCGATTCCGCGAGGCCCGCGAAAATGTTCGACGTTGCGAAGTCGCTCCAGTAGTGCTTCCAGTAAAGATTGCCTTGCGTGAGCGATTGGAAGCGGTTGTAGGAGACAGGTGTGCCGATGAAGCTCGACTCGCGCCGCTGCGGCAACGAGCCCCAAAGCCCGACTTCGTTGCAGGGATTGACTTGCCACGACGCGGCTACGCGAAATTGGCTGAAGTGGAAGTCGTCGTAATAGTTGTCGATGAGCCAATCGTGTGCCAGGCCGAAGCCGAGGCCCGTCGAGAGCGACCGCTGAAACAGTGCGACGGTGTTGAAGTTTTGGAACCGCATTTGATCGCCGGTGAATTGCGTTCCGCGCCAATCGTTCCAAGCGGCGGTCGAGCCGACTTGTCCGCCGAAGCCCCAATCGCGCATGATCGGGAAGGAGAAGCTCGCTCCGATGCGTTTGCCTAAGTTGGCGTTCAATCCATCCAAATCGAGTGGGGTCTTGAACGTGTCTAAGGTGCTGATGATCGAAAAGTTCGTGTACCACGGCTCGGTCGGAGCGCAAGGACAGGGGACGCCGGGATTGCAGGCTTCGCCCGGATAACTCGGACCACCCACGCTCGGATCTACGGACGCATGGCTCGGCGGAGGAGGGACGGCACCATAGTTGGAGTTTTTCGGATTGTTGTCGTAGGCGGTGGCGGGCTGCGGAGCCCAGCTGCGCGGCAGCCAAGCCGTGTACGACGGCGGAGCGCTCCCCTTCGCATAAGGTGAGATCTCTTTTTGAGTGAGGCGTCCGACCTGCATGTCGGGCTGCTGTCCGTAGATCGGACCCGTGGTCGGCCCACTGCTGAGCGAATTGTTCGGCGAATAGTGCGGAATCGCCGGCGGCGTAGAGAAGTCCGGCGTCGGCGGAACATAGTTGCCGCTGACATAGTTCCCCGTGTTGTAGTTGCCGTTGTAGCTGCCTGGACCGTAGCTATTCGGTCCACTCTGCGGCCCGTTTGGCGAGCCGTTAGGAGACACGTTCGGCGATAAGATCGTCGGGGCCGTTGTCGCGACCGGTGGTGCCGCAACGACGGGAACCGGAGGGGGGACGATAGGCGTCGCAATCGGCGTTGTGATCGGGGCCGTCATGGGCGTGCCGTACGACACCGCCGGTGCACTGGTTGGCGATGCCGGGCCTGAATCGCCGTGCGACGAACTGTAAACGGGCGGCGACACGTAGGTCGGCGTGGTGCCCGTTCCGCTGCCGTTTACAGCGCTGTAGGGAACGATCTGCGGCGGGGCGCTGCTCGGGCTCACAGGGAATTGAGGCCCTGCGGCGATGGTGCCCGGTATCCGACCGCCGCCGTTAGGGTAGCCGGCCATCTGTGCGGATGTCGTTCCGGTCGAGGCCGAAATCGCGATGAGTCCGAGAGCAGTAATAAACGGGCGCGTTGCCATGATCCGGCTCCCCTTGAGAAGCGGCTCGCGGTACGTTCGACCGCGAAACGCCGACTCTCTAGAAATCGGATCGGAGCCGTTAGACCCGGCACTTCAGTTGCAACCGATGCCGGCGCTACGACCGACAAAACCGGCAAACCTATCCTGGCCCGCAAAACTTGCCGAAATGCAAGAGTGCCGCGATGAAAATCGAGTAGCGGCGAATACTGCGTTGAGTTTAACGCCCCGGCCAGTCGATTACCGGCAGCTTCGTCTCGGCCTCGATCGCTAGCAGCCGGTTATATTTTGCGAGCCGCTCGCTTTGCGTGATCGAGCCGACCTTGATCTGATCGGCCCCCCAGCCGACCGCCAAGTCGGCCAGCCAGTCATCTTCCGTTTCTCCGCTTCGCGCGCTGACGGTCACACGCCAATTCGCCGCACGGGCGATTCGGAGCGCCTCGGCAGCTTCGCTGAGCGTACCGATCTGATTCACCTTCAAGAGCAGGGCATCTGCCGAGCCGGTTTCGATGGCGCGGCGAATCCGTTCGGGATTCGTGCAGAGGAAATCATCGCCGAGCGTGAGTGCCCGTCCGGTAAGTGCGCGCCGGAGCTCGGGCCAGTGGTCCCAGTCGTCTTCGGCGAGAGCATCTTCGAGGCTGACGATCGGGTACTTATCCAACCAACCGGCGACGAGGCCGATCATTTCGCTCGACGACAGGCTACGATCGTCGAACCGGTATCGGCCGGCTTCGTAGAAGTGGCTCGAGGCCACGTCGACGGCGATTGCGACATCGCTGTTCGGTGCGAAGCCTGCGCGATGGATGGCATCGACGGCGTCGACGAGCATCGCTTCGGTCGCAGGAAACGGCGGCGCAAGTCCCCCTTCGTCCGCCTTGAGTGCGCGAGCGCCGTACTTTTCGTGAGTGAGCTTCGCAGCTGCTTGATACACGGCATACACGACCGCCAACCCTTCGTCGATCGTCGGTGCTGTGGCCGGCACGACGAGTACGTCTTGAATACACACCTGCCCGCCGGCATGTTTGCCGCCGCTGAAGAGATTGATCGTCATTCGGGGCAACGTGCGCGGCTCGCTGCCGATCGCCTGGGCGAAGTAGCGGTAAAGCGGCAAGTGTTGCGCAGCGGCTTGAGCCCGCGCGAAGGCCATGGAGACCGCCAAAACGGCATTTGCCCCCAGGTTCGACTTGTTCGGAGTACCGTCGAGCGCTAGCAGTTCGTCGTCGAGTTGGCGTTGCGTCTCGAACGATCGACCTGCGAGTCGGTCATGGATCGGGCCGCAGACGTTCGCGACCGCTTTACGGCAGCCGAGACCACCGTAGCGCTGCTGGTCGCCGTCGCGCAGTTCGAGCATCTCCGCTTTTCCGGTCGATGCTCCGCTCGGTATCGAAGCGGCGCCGGTAGCGCCGTCGGCGAACGTGCAGGAGGCCCACACCGTCGGTCGGCCTCGGCTATCGAGAATCTCGCGGGCCGCGATTTGCCGGATCTTCGCCATTTATTCCCTTTCGATTTCTTCCAAAAAGCGGTCGACCAGATCGAACACGTCGGCCGGCGGATCGGCGATCAGCTGGACCACCGCTTCCCGCTGCCGACTTCGCTCTTCGGTGCTGAGATATTCCAGCGGAGAGCGACCGACGACCCGAGCCAAGAGGCAGCCGAGTGTGTGACGCACGCAACGCTCGACCGGCATGACTTTATCGATGCCGAAGAAGCGGCCGATGATCGAGTAGTTGTCCCAAAACACAATCGCACCATCGGCGAATTCATCGCGCTGCTTCGGCAGGTGATGCGCTTTGCTCAACAGGTGGGTGAGCGCGAAACCGACATCGAATGCCGGGTCGCCGAAGTGGATGACTTCGTGATCGAGCAGTACGAGTCTCTTGTTTCGGACGAGCACGTTTTTCGGACTGTAGTCGCCATGTACGAGCGTGAGCTGCTGCGCTCGAGTATCGGCGATGAGTTGCGCATAAAACTCGGCTGCACGCGCTTCGGCCACGGCACTGACTTCGTAATACGGATGCAGCCGGAGCGACTCGAAGAACGTGCGATCACCGAACAACGGGAGCAGTTCATCGCGCCTCGCAAAGCTCTTTCCATGGATTCCGCCGAGCAGCAGGCCGAAATCTTTGATCAAATCGAGACCGACTTCGCCCCGCAGCAACATCGACTTCCAGTTCTCATGGGGCTCGGGCACCGCTTCCATCGCCAAGACATGATGTCGCTCGTCGTCGAAGATCAGCTTCGGAATCGCGCCGGCCGGAGCAAGCTCGCCGAGCACTTGCATGCCGAGTGCTTCACGATGCACGCGACTCGGGTCGCTGAACCAATCGCCGGGGACGCGGAGCTTCGCGAGCGATTGCTTCAAGACCCAGGCTCGGCCGTCGGCAAACGTGGCGAGCACGGTGCGACTGGAGACCCCGCCGACTAAGACCTTGTGTGATGTGAGTTCTCCCGCGCGCATCCAGTCGGCAGTGAGGAGATACGTTTCCAACACAGTGCGGCATTCGATATCGAGTTCAGCAATGTCGTCGTTCGGATCGTTCATGCGAGCATTCTAGCGAAGTGCGACCAAAGTAGCAGGCACGTTCCACGTGCCGTCCGCCACGAAACTCATTGCGGCGCGATACGGCTTCTTTACAAAACGATGCGTGTGGCTACGGCACGTGGAACGTGCCTGCAACGTTGGCCTGCTACTTTGCGGCCAGTCGCTTGGCTTCGGTGAGCACGTCGATCAGCATCGCGTGCGTGAGTACGCCGGTAAACGTGTTCTGCTGACTCGGGTGGTAGCAGCCGACGAGGCAGCGCCCGTCGACAAGCGGTGCGATGGCGCCGTGTCCGAACTTCGGGTTGCGGATCGGCCTGCCCGGCGCGGAGGGGACGAGCAGGTCGCGAGTTTTCAATTCGCGCACCGTCGCATTCCAGGCGATTTGCCCGAGTGCGAGAAAGACTCGCACCGGCAAGAGTTCGATGGTACGCGACATCCATTCGCGGCAGTTTGCCGTTTCCTCGACCGTAGGTTTGTTATCCGGCGGCGCACAGTGGCAAACGGCCGTGACCGCGCAGTCGTGTAATGCAAGACCGTCTTCGCGAGCAGTGGAAGTCGGTTGATTCGCGAGTCCGACTTCGTGCATTGCTCGAAAGAGAAAGTCGCCGCTCCGATCACCGGTGAAGACTCGGCCCGTCCGGTTGGCGCCATGCGCGGCTGGGGCCAGGCCGACGATCAGAATTCGAGCCCGCACGTCGCCGAAATTCGGCACCGGCAAGCCCCAGTATTCCTCTTCGCGATGCGCCGCCTTCCGTTCCGCCGCCACGCGCAAGCAATAATCGCGTAGCCGCGGGCATCGATCGCAATCGACGATCGAACGATTGAGTCGCTCCCAATCGCCGTGCGAAGAACGTTGCCGTGCCATGGACGGCACTTAGTCTTCGTCTGCCCGGAGCTTCGCCATGACGGTGAAATCTTCGAGCGTGCTCGTGTCGCCGGTCGATTCCTTGCCGGCCGCGATGTCTCGCAGCAAACGTCGCATGATCTTGCCGCTGCGGGTCTTCGGGAGCGACGTCGTGAAGCGAATGTCATCCGGTTGGGCCAGCGCCCCGATTTCCTTGCGGACGTGCTTCTTCAACTCCGCACGAAGGGCATCGTTCGGCTCCCCCTTGCGAATCACGACGAACACCGCGACCGCTTCGCCCTTGATCGGATCGGGGCGACCGACCGCCGCCGCTTCCGCCACCGAGGGATGGCTAACCAACGCACTTTCGATTTCGATCGTGCTGAGGCGATGGCCCGAGACGTTGAGAACGTCGTCGATGCGCCCCATGATCCAGTAGTAGCCGTCGGTGTCGCAGCGGGAGTTGTCGCCGGCGAGATAATGGCCTGCGACTTTCGACCAGTACGTTTCCTTATAGCGGGCATCGTCGCCCCAAATACCGCGCAGCATTCCCGGCCAAGGCTGAGCCATGACGAGCCACCCGCCACGGCCTGGCGCAACAGGATTGCCTTGCTCGTCGACGATCTTCGGCACGATCCCCGGCAGCGGCTTGGTGCAGCTTCCCGGCTTCGTCGCGATGACGCCGGGAAGCGGACTCATCATGATGCCGCCGGTTTCGGTTTGCCACCAAGTATCGACGATCGGGCAACGTCCGCCGCCGATCTTGTGGTGATACCACATCCAAGCTTCCGGATTGATCCCTTCTCCGACGGAGCCGAGCAAGCGCAGGCTGGAGAGGTCGTGCTTGTCGACCCATTCGTCGCCCCATTTGATGAACGAGCGGATCGCGGTCGGTGCGGTGTAGAAGATCGAAACTCGGTACTTCTCGATGATCTCCCAGAAGCGGCCTTCGTTCGGTGCGTTGGGAGCCCCTTCGTACATCAGAACCGTCGCGCCTGCCGTGAGCGGGCCATAGGTGATGTAGCTGTGGCCGGTCACCCAACCGCAGTCGGCAGTACACCAATAGACGTCTTCTTCGCGCAGATCGAAGACCCATTCGGTCGTCTTCTTGACGAACAAGTTGTAGCCGGCAGTCGTGTGCTTAATGCCTTTCGGCTTTCCGGTCGAGCCGGAGGTGTAAAGGATAAAGAGAGGATGTTCGCTGTCGAGCGGCTCGGCCGGGCAACGGGCATCGACCTCGGTCATAAGGTCGTGGTACCAGTAATCGCGATCGGCCTGCATGTGCGTTTCGATGCCGATGCGCTTCACAACGACGCAATGCTGCACGGTCGGCGATTTGGCGAGCGCAACATCGACATTGGTCTTCAGCGGCAGTTGCGAGCCGCGCCGCCAGCCGCCATCGGCCGTGATGACGAGCTTGGCCTTGGCGTCGTTGTTGCGATCGGCGATCGCTTCGCTGGAGAAGCCGCCGAAGATCACGGAATGGACGGCACCGATTCGGGCACAGGCCAACATCGCGATGACCAGTTCGGGGATCATCGGCATGTAGATCGAGACGACGTCTCCTTGCTTGATGCCAAGCTTCTTCAGGACGTTCGCAAACTTGCAAACCTCATGATGCAAGGTTTGATACGTGAAGATCCGCTGATCGCCCGGCTCCCCTTCCCAGATGAGCGCGGCTTTATTGGCACGCGGCGTCGTGAGATGCAAGTCGAGCGCGTTGTACGAGGCGTTCGTTTGGCCGCCGACGAACCACTTGGCGTCCGGCTCCTTCCAGTCGAGCACTTGGTCGAACGGCTTGAACCAATGCAGTTCTTTACCGAGCTTCCCCCAGAACCCAGAGGGATCGCGAGCCGCTTCGTTCCACATCGCCTCGTACTGCTCTTGCGAATTGATCCGGGCCTTCGCCGTGAACTCGGCGGAGGGAGGAAAGAGTCGCGTCTCTTGCATTACGGTGTCGACGCTTCCGGACGAAACTGCGGACATGCGAGGCTCCCAAGGAAGGCAATCGGAAAAAATCGGCTTGAATTCGGAACTTGTAGGACGGCTCGGATCGGGTAACGAACTAGAAGACAAAGGGCTCACGGCGGCAGCGAGAAATACGCTACCGCGCGGGCGAAACGAAGCTCTCGTCCCGATCGGAGGCCGCCGTTGAAAGCGGATCCGCGATTCTAAAGTGGGCGGAAAGCAGTGTCAAATACGCGAAAATCGCGAAAACAGGCGGAGTCAACCGCATGTCGCGAAGCTGCGCGGCTAACGAGGCCTGTGCCTACGGCAACTCTTTAACGTAGATGTTCTTGAAAAAGAGGACGTTGCCGTGGTTCTGGAGTTCGATGGTTCCCTTGGGATAGATCGGAGTCTTGCGATCCTTGTCCCAATAGTTTTCCATCACGACATCGTCGACGACGAGTTCGCCGTTGAGCTTTACGCACACACTATCGCCGACCATTTTGATCCAGAACGTGTTCCATTGGCCGATCGTTTTATCGGCGACCTTCGTCGGCTTGCTCGGATTCTTCGCGTTGTTGTAAATGCCGCCGGAGCCGATTCGCTCGTTCGATTTCTTGATTTGGAGGTCGGGATCCCAGATCTGAATCTGAGGGCTGCCGCGCAGATAGATGCCGCTGTCGCCGTCTTTTTCGATCTTCCAATCGACATAGAGTTCGAAGTTGCCGTAGTCCTTATCGGTGCAAAGGTTTTGCCCTTTGCCGTCGAACAGGATGACGCCGTCGACGGCCTTCCAATGTTGCTTGGCCGATTCGTCGCCGATTTTTTGCGCCGTGGCAAGCTCCTCAGGCGACGCAGCAAGCCGCTCCGGCATCGTCAGCCCGGTCGTCTTCGTCGGGTCTTTCGCTTGCGGCTTGAGCGGCAGGCCGCGCCAGTTGTCGAGATCCTTGCCGTTAAACAGCGCGACGAAGCCTTCCGGAGGTGTATTGTCGGCGGCAGAAGCGACGAACGGAAACGCCGCAAAGATACTTGCGAAGAAGAGCGTGGTGCGTGCGAACGACATGGCGTGAACTCCGGAGGGAAATCGAAGGCGGTGCGCAGGGCGAGCAATCGCGCAAAGCATAATCCCCCCTCCGACACGACGCAAACGATTCCACCGGCCCGGCGTAAAACCAATGATCCACCGCCGCCATGCCCTGTTAGAGCGCGGCGGTCAATTTCTTCTCATCCGTTTTGCCGACATCGGTCGAACGGGTCAGGGCGAAAGGGCTTCCCTTCCGGCGCGTATCGCCGAAGCTGATGCCCAACGCTCGCGCCGCCCGTACGGCCGAGCTATCCGGCTCGACAGTCCGGAGTTTCGCCACGGCGTCGGTAATCCAGACGCTGTCGATCGACGGCGGATTAAAGCACACCATCCGACCGAATTCGCCGCGATGGATCAAGTCTACGGCGAACGCTCCGAACTGCGTGGCGAGCACGCGATCGAACGTCGTCGGCGGGCCGCCGCGTTGCAAGTGGCCGAGCACGACGCAGCGCGTCTCGCGTCCGAGGCGCGATTGAATCTCGGCAGCGACGACGTTCCCGATTCCGCCGAGAGCGGCTTGGCTGTTTTCCTGAGCACCGGTTCTGGTAACGACGCCCCCTTGCGGCAGGTGAGCTCCTTCGGCAACGACGATGAGCGTGAATTTTTTTCCTTGATGATCCCGCTCGAGAATCTTTTGGCAGACCCCCTCGAAGGTCCAATCGATTTCCGGAAGGAGAATCACATCGCCGCCGCCGGCGATTCCGGCATGCAGGGCGATCCATCCGGCATGTCGGCCCATCACTTCGAGCACCATCACACGGTCGTGCGCCGCGGCCGTGGTGTGGAGACGATCCAGCGCATCGGTGGCGCAAGCAACCGCGCTATCGAAGCCGAACGTATAGGCCGTGGCCGAAAGGTCGTTGTCGATCGTTTTCGGAACTCCGACGACCGGAATTCCATGCTCGTGAAACTGTTGAGCGATCGAAAGGGAGCCGTCGCCGCCGATGCACACGATGCCGGACAAGTTCAATTGCTCGACCGTCGCCTGCACGCCGGCCAACAACTCCGGATCGAGTTCTTCGCGGTTGTCGACTCCCGATCGAGCGACGAAGCGCCCTTTGTTGGTCGAGCCGAGAATCGTGCCTCCCTGATTGAGAATGCCCGAGGTGTTTTTCGAGTTGAGTTGCTTGTAAGTGACGGGATCGACGAGCCCTTCATAACCGCGCAAGAAGCCGATGCATTCGTAGCCGAGTTGCTGCGAGCTTTTCACGGTGCCGCGAATAACCGCGTTGAGTCCCGGACAATCGCCGCCGCTGGTGAGAATGCCGATGCGCTTCGTGGTCATGACGATGTCCGCAGTTTGGAGGAAGAGATACGTGAGCCCGAACGTAGCGTTGCGCGAATTGCAACTTCTTAGGAACAGCCGTTATCGCGAAAGAAAGAACGATCGGTCGACCCACAAACGTAGGTCGCGCTTAAGTCGTAGGGTGTTAAGCGGGCGATGCAGCGGTCGTCGTGTGCGGAGGGCGAGGCCGCGAACGGTTGTCGGACGTACGGCTTATGCTGGACATGCCGGTCGGTCGTATTATGCTGGCGGCGAGTTCGGTAATGCAAATCTCTGGATTTATTCGGAAAGTGCCACGCCCATGAACGTCAGACTTAGGTTCGTTTCCGCTTTGTTCGGCCTAGCCGTCTCCTTCAGCGCGGCTCCGTTCGCGACGGCTCAAGCACCCGCGGTGCCGTCCGCACCGGTGATTCAGACGAAGCCGGCTCCTTCGGCCACGGCGAAGCCCGTCGAACCGCCGGAAGCGCCCGATGTTACGATCACACCCGTGTCGCGCGACGGCAAATGGATGATTCGGCATGAGCTGATTAACTCGCGCGCCGTTCCCGGCGAGGTCGACGTCATTTTCTTCGGCGACTCGATCACGCAAGGTTGGGAAGGAGACGGCAAGGAAGTATGGGCCAAGTATTACGGCTCGCGTAAGGCGATGAATGCCGGCATTAGCGGAGATAGGACGCAGCACGTTCTGTGGAGAATCGAAAACGGCAACATCAAAGGGATCACACCGAAGTTGGCGGTGTTGATGATCGGCACGAACAACTCCGGCAGAAACACGTCGGAGCAGATCGCCGACGGCATTAAGGCCATCGTCGCCAAGCTTCGAGAGAAGTTGCCGCAGACGAAAGTGCTTGTTCTCGCGGTGTTTCCTCGCGGTCCGGATGCAGCCAGTAAGTTGCGCATCGTGAACGAGAAAGCCAACGCCATCGTGAAGTCGCTCGACGACGGTAAGTCGATCTTTTATCTCGACATCGGCCCGCAATTCCTCAGCGCCGATGGTACGCTCGACAAGAAGATTATGTACGACCTGCTACATCTCACCCCGGAAGGCTACGAGATCTGGGCGAAGAGCATCGAGCCGAAAGTCGTCGAGCTGCTCGGGGAGAAAAAGTAGCAAGACCATGGCTCGATGTCGGCGAATCGCATTGAGCATGCGCCGACGTCGGCCGGTCTCTACGCATCGAACTCGAGGCGGTCCAAAATCGATAGTCCGATCTGTAGCGCACTCGTCGCTGCCGGTGATGGCGCATTGCAGACATTCACGACTCGCCCGAAGTTTTGGATGACGAAATCATCGACGATCGAGCCATCGTTCGCGACGGCTTGCGCCCGCACTCCCGCCGGAGCCGCCGTGAGCTGATCGCTCGTGATCTCGGGAATGAGCCGTTGCAAGGCCGCGACGAACGCTCCTTTGCTGAACGAACGCCGCATTTCGCCGAGGCCCGTGCGCCAATGCTTCGCCGCGAGTTTGCGAAACCCACGATACGCGAGCGTCTCGCCGAGGTCGCGGAGGTTGATGTCGCGCTTCCGATATCCTTCACGTGCGAACGCCAACACGGCGTTCGGTCCGCATTCCACTTTGCCGCTCGTCATCCTTGTGAAGTGGACTCCGAGAAACGGAAAGCTTGGGTCGGGCACCGGATAGATCAGATTTCTGCAGAGGTGCTTGGCCTCGGGCTTGAGCTCGTAATACTCGCCGCGAAACGGCACGATCTTCACTTCCGGCTCGCGCCCGCTCAGCCGTGTCGTCCGATCGGAATGCAGACCGGTGCAGTTCACGATGCGCGACGCCCGAAATTCACCGGCCGTCGTCGTTACCACAACGCCGTCGGTTTCTTGCCGCATCGCCGTGACCTTGGCCTGCGTCGTGAACTCGCCGCCGGCTTCTTGAATTCGCTCGACGAGCCGGCGGCAAACTCCGCGATAGTCGACGATGCCCGCCTCCGGCACATGGATCGCTCGAATCCCTGCGGTATACGGCTCGAGTTCGCAGAGCCGTTCGCGACCGATCATCTCGCATTGCACGCCGTTGGCTTGGCCGCGCTCGAAAATCCGTTGCAAGCCCGGCAACTCTTGCTCGCTACAGGCGACGATGACCTTGCCGCAAACGTCGTAAGCGACACCCTCGCGCTCGCAAAACTCTTCCATCAACTTTTTGCCGCTACGACAATTTAGCGCTCGCAACGAGCCCGGCTTGTAGTAGATTCCGGAGTGCAACACGCCGGAGTTGTGCCCCGTCTGATGAGCGGCGGGCCCGGCTTCTTTCTCCAGCACTCGAATCGTTCGTCCAGGAAAGCGCTGCGTGAATTGATACGCCGTGGAGAGCCCGACGATTCCTCCGCCGATCACGATCACATCGGATGTTTGCATGCGAGTTCCGAAAAAACAACTTCGGCGAATCGAGATCAGCGCAACAACAGCAAGCGATAGCGTCGCCGCTCGCCGTCGACATCGCTGTGCCACTCGCCGACGGTCGTCGGGCCGGTCGTGGGTCGGGCCGCCATCGCCGTGTCGGCCAGCGTCGACAGCGTGGCATCATAGCCGATCGTGCGGCTGCTTGCTCCGTCGTCGGCCTCGTTCTCGGCGAGAAAAAGATGGGTAAAACCCGCGGCTTTTAATCGCTGCTCGAACGGTGTCGCGTCGGCGAGCGTCGGGCGATTGTAGCCCGTATAGCGACGATAGATGTTCTCGCGCGTCCAACGAGGGTAGTAGTAAAACGCGCGTTGTTCTTGGCTCAGCACATGCGCATCGCTCGACAGATTGCGATTGATCCACGCGGCCGAATCGAACGTCGGCTCGCGACGCGCGAGAAACGCTTCCCGCGATTCCATTCCCGTCGCCACGGCGAATAGAGGGCGTGCTCTCACCATAGGAATCGTTGCAAGGCAGAGCAGCACGATTACGAAAGCCGAGCGTGCGATGCGTCGTGGCAACGGCGACCAGTTCGCCATCTCGCAGAGAGCCGCCATCGCGATGACGGAGAAGATCGGTACCAGCGGAAACAGAAACCGCACGTTTTGTCGTAACAGCACGCAGCCCATTCCGTAGAACGCCGCCGTGATCGCAAGCGGTCGCAATTCGCGGCGTCTGGAAGAAACGATCACGCAGGGGGCCAGCATCAGGAATAACGGCCCGAGTTGTTGCCCGCGCCCCCCGAATCGCTCGGGCTCCATCGTCATCGACCAAGGTGCTAAGAGCAGAGCCCCGAAGCCACGGCCGAGCGGCGTCTTCGATTCCGGGAAGGTCGACGGTGCTCCCTCGGTAAAGTGTGTGGAGAGAAACGGAAACACCGGATCGCCTCGATGATAGCCGGCTCGCAGGTACCAAGGTCCGGCGACGACCGCGGCCGCGGCAACCGCGACGCACGTACCTCGGATCCACTGCGGCCGGCTGGAAAGTCGCGCTCGCGCGATCGTCGCGAAAGCGAGAGTCGCAAGTACGCCCGCGAAGACGAGACCGGTGTACTTCACGGCCAACGCTCCGCCGACCATCAAGCCGAGCATCGTTAACGATGATTTTCGCGGCAACGAATCTCGATTCGGATCTTGCGCCGCGCGCAGCCAGGCGGTGAGCGCCAATGTCGTATAAAGCGAAAGCGCAACGTCGTTCAAGGGGGCGGTCATCTGATTGTTGATGCCGGGCGTAAGCAGCACGATGCAAGCCGCACCGGCGCTCCCGTTCCGTCCTAGCAGCGGCAAGGCCAGCACATAAGCAGCTCCTGCCAAAAGTGCGCCGCTGAACCAGTGCATCAGTTGAGCACCGCTTGCGCCATCGATCGCGAGCCCCCACAGAAACCACATCTCGGCGAGCAACGGAAACGTCGAGTTATCGTTGTCGCGATAGTAAGTCAGCGCATTATCAGCGAGAAACCGCTTCGGCAATTCCAAGTGATAACAAAGCGCATCGCCTGCGAGCGGGGGAGCGAGCGCCGCAACAAACGAAGCCGCAAGTGCGATACCGGCGCATCCTGCGACGAGCCTCCGCAAGTTCAAGGGGAGTGTATCGTCCAGCGTCCTCGCGACCGGTTGTTCGCTCCAAAAACGGCGAAGTTCGCTACGCATCCGAACGACGCCGAGCGTGGCGGCTACGAGCGTCAGCGCGACGATCCAGTTTTCGTATAGCATGCCGGCCAACCCGAGCAGCCCTAAAAACGTTCCCCACAGCAACAACCCTAATGCCGCTTCCCAGACGACCCGACCACGCCGCTCGCTCGCGATCGTAACACAGCAATAGGGGAGCGCGATGCTGCCGACCGACCATGCCGCCGTTGCGATCGTCGCGAAGGCGAGCACCGTACGAAGTTGCAGCAGCAGGGGAATCATGGCGTCGCTCAATCGCTCGGAAACCGAATCAATTCGAAACGAAATAGCCGCTCAACATTTTCACGAGATACACGACGGCAACCGTCGAGATCCAAATCGCGCCGAGCCAATGTTGCCAAGCTGCCGTCGGATGGCGGCGAGGTTCCGCGTCGGGACGCGAGAGCAAGCTTTTCACGATCCATTGACGCGCCTTGCGACTTTCCGCCGACATGCGCGAACGCTGCGATTTCGGCTCTCGGATGGGTGCGATCATGGTCGTTTATCGTTTCCGAGTCGCTTGTTCGACTGTGCGTTCGATAAGAAATGCGGCGCCATCGTGGCCGGCGTATCGAGGATTCGTCGAACGGTCTGCATCACATCGTCGGGCGTGAGTTCGCTCATGCACGGATGATTCGCCACCGGACAACGCGAAGCGAAGCACGGCGCACACGCCACGGCATGACGCACCACGGCAACGCGATGTCCCCACGGTTGCCATTGGTCCGACACGGTCGAGCCGCTGAATAAGGACACGACGCGCGCACCGGTCGCTGCCGCAAGATGCGCCGGGCCGCTATCGGCACCGATGAACAGTTCCGTCCGTTGCACGAGCGATGCGAGTTGGTCGAGCGTAAGCCGTCCGGTCCAATCCATGACCCCCGGCCAGAACATTTCTTGCGTGATTTCGCGCCCCGTTTCGACGTCTCCTTGGCCTCCGACCAAGATCACGCGGGCATGACGTTCAACGATGGCTCGGCCCAAGAGTTCGCGCCAATGCTTCACCGGCCAAGCCTTCGCTGAAGTTCCGGCGCCGACATGCAAGGCCCACAACGGTCGACTTCCTTGTCGGAACTCGCCGAGCATGTGCGTGACGAAACGAATCGCTTCCGACGACGGAACGAACTTCGGCCCTTCCGTGGAGCGGACGTCGGCTCCGAGAGCCGCGAGTAGCGCTCGCCGCGAATCGACTTCATGCCGCCCGCGTACGAACTCCGCCGAATCCGTAAGCAGGAAACCTCCGCCGGCGCAAGCCCAACCGACGCGCCGCGGGATGCCGCACAGCCGCATCAGCACGGCATTAGGAAAGTCGCCTCGGACATCGATTGCGAGATCGTAGCATCGAGCTCGAAGCGCCGGAGCCCAGAGATAGAACGGGAACGGCCAACCCGCCTTAAAGTTTCGGCGAAAACGGTTCCAACGGCTGACGTAAATGCGCCCGATCTCCTTCGAGGCCGCGAAGACTTCGCAATTCCACGGTGCCGCGAGCACATCGATCGTCGCTTGCGGAAACCGTCGCTTGAGCGACGCAAACATCGAGGTCGTCATGACGGCATCGCCGAGATGATCGAGTTGAATCAAGAGGATCTTGCCGACCGCTTCCGGATCGAGCGGTTTCGCAGCGGCTTCGCCGAACACCCTTCGCCAAGCATGCAACCATGCCGCGCCGATCGCATCGACGACGGCGAATAGCCATCGCCAGCGCGCGCGGACGAACCGGTAGCGAGTTGTGAGAGAGTTATTGAAGTTCATAAGCTGCGCGCGTTGCGACGGCGACCTGTTTCCAAGTAAACGAGTCGGCGACCAACCGTGAAAGTTCCGCTGAACGAGGGCGTTCGATGGCGCGAAGCACCGCCGAATGAATCTGTTTTAAGTCGTGCGGTAAGACGTACTCCGCGTGCGGTCCGAAATATTCTTCGGCGCAACCTCCGCGCGGCAGCACGAGCGGCGTTCCGGTCGCAGCGGCTTCGAGTGCGGCCAGTCCGGGCGTCTCGTACCACCCGACGAGCGTCAGGCAACGACAGGCCGCATAGGCCGAGGCGAGCAACGGGTCGTTGTGCCCTAGAGCGCCGAGAAAGTGAACGTTCGAGTCCGCTTCATGTCGGCATGTCGCCGCATACTTTTCATGGCCGGGCACGACATCGCCAAGAATCACCAGCGTTTGTCCGGAGTTGCGCAGCGCGCGTATCAAACCGAGTTGGTTCTTGCGCGGCTCGATCCGTCCGACGCAGAGCACGAAATCGCGCAACCCGAAACGGCGCGTAAAAGCCTGATCGTCGGCGAGTGCGAATCGTTCGTCGAACCCGTTTGGAACGACGCGAATCTTCTCGGCCGGTACTTCAAATAACCGCATCAATTGTTCCGCTTCCGACTGCGAGTTCGGCAGCAGCAGATCGGCCGTGTGATAGAGCCGCCGTCGCCAACTAGATAAGCCCGGCAGCGCGGCCCGCACGGCATATCGCGCGGCGGCGCGACCGCGCGCCAACCAGCCGGCGGATTCTCGCCAAGCATTGCGCCAGTCGAACCAGGCGATTGTCGACAGCGCGACGCGCTTCCCGTTTCGACGAGCGGCTTCGACGAGCGGCAGAAAGTCTTGTCTGCTTCCGAAAAAATGGAGCAGGTCGACGTCGTGGTTAAGCGAATCTTCCCATGGTCGCCAGAGCCTCGCGTCGAGTCCCGCTTCGCGTAAGCCGGCGGTCGTTTGCATGAGTTGAACTTCCCCACCGCCGGGAGCCGCACAAGCGTCGAACCGTCCGATCGTGCGAACGCGGAAGGGTTTGGTCGACAGTGCGGCCGCTTGCGCAGTCGCTTCTCGTCCGTGCGTTGTCGCAGCGGCAAGCCAATTGCCGCGATCCTCTGCGGGAGTGTGGTAAACGTTGTGCATCAGCCGCGGATCCGTCGCAAAGTTTTCTTCATCATGCCCGACCAATGGCCGGCATCGATCTCATCGACCGGCGTCACACGTTCCCAATCAAGGGCCCGACGGAGGATTGCTTTCACGTCGAGCGGCTTCGGCAGTCGCACCGGCGCGGGTAAGCGATAGGGTTCCCTAGAAGCGAACGAAAGTGCGCCGCGGGCGATGCGCAGCCGTGCCCGATCGAGCGCCACGCTAGCCGTTCGATCCTCGTCCACGATTTCGAGCGAGCAGGGACATTGCTGCGGCAAGCGATCTGCGGCTACAAGCCAACCATCGTCGGTGGCATACACTTCGAGTTCGATTCGGTTGCGAAGTCGCCACCAACGTTGGAACTCGAAGAGACTCGTGCGCCATACGTCCGGCAACTGCGAGATCGATCCGAGCACGCGCCGGAGCAACTCCGGGTAGCGGCCTACGCGGCCGTCGGGATGGCCGTAGAAGAAAATCGGTATTCGCGCTGCGTGCAAAGAGTCGGCCGCCGCGAGGAAGTGTTCGATCGTCGCTTCCACGGCTTCCCGTCGCGTCGATTCGTCGAGCACTTGCCTATTCACCGCAAGGTCGGCAGCCGCTTCCAGAACGATACCGAGGCACACCGGATGGATCGGGATCTGTAAGACGTCGGTTCTCGTCGGGAAAAAAGGGAGCTCGTCGTAAGCGAAACCGAACTCGGAGCTATGCGTGATGCCGAGCGTTTCGAGAGCCGTCGCGAGGCCTGGGTTGTAGCGTCCGTGCGGAGCTGCGAAGCCGGCGGGCTCAATGCCGCAACCGCGAAGCACGGCGATGCCGCGCTCGATATTCGCGATGTTTTCCGCTGCCGTGCGGTAAGTGTGATGACGGTAGCCATGCGAGCCGATGTCGAGTCCTGCGAGTTTGCGAACGGCATCTGCGTGTCGTTCGTGAGTCGAGCCGCAGACGAAGTGCGTCGTCATCGACGAATGCGGCGCGATTGCGTCGAGCGTCCGCTCGAAATCTTCGGCGACGAATTCATCGTGATCGAAACGAAAATTGGCGACGGTCCGATAGGGCCGCGGATAGGGTGCAACGCGCATCCACACACCGCCGCGCCTGTCGACTTCCGCGCGTAACAAGTTCATCACCTGTTCGCGAATCGCTCGTCGATCCATGGCGGCAATCTCTTCCGTCGCATCCCATTCGCCGACTCGCCAGGCAGCCCGCGAGGCTACCGCGGTTTCAATCGAGGCGAAAGCATCGCTGCCCAGGCCTTGATCTGCGAGGCGTTTTCGAAGCGTATCGACGTCGATCGCTTGCTGCTGCGAGGTTAAGAGTGGGTGATCTCGACGCGTATGCGAATCGAAGAGCACGAACCTGCCGTTCGACCGGCCCGGCTGGAATTTTACGGTTGGAATTCCCTCTTGCGCGAGCATCGAAGCGAGCGCGTCGGGCACCGCGTCGAGCAATAGCGGCAGCAGCGGAGGAGTCGCGGGCTTCATGCGGCTTCTCCTGCGCTAAGGCTCAAGCGCGCAACCGTCGCCGGTTCGCGATGCTCATGTCGCTCGGCGAGCATCTGCCGCCAGAGTCGGCGATGCTTCGTCGCCAATACCCATTCCGAGTAGCCGCTTAAGCCGCAAAATGTCCAGCCGACGGGACCGTCGAGCCAGCCTTGTTTCCAAACGAGCCGTCGAAATAGTTCTAGGCCGGGGCGCAGCCAAGCGTCGGTAAACGACGGCCGTTGCCAGCGAGCAACGCGGGCCTCGGCTTCCAGCGTCGTGTAGCGTTGCATCTTGCGATGAAAAGCTTCCGTCGTCGGGAGCGTGAAATGTTCGAGATGCGCATCGAGCTTGCCGACCGCGCCTGTGATCGCAAATCGTTCGTGGACGGCACCGCCCCAGCGTCCGGAGCCGCGACGCATGAGCCTGAGCGGGATGTCGTTTTGCGTGCCGCTGAAGCGAAATCGCCGACCAAAGATCGTGCTGCGGATCGGCACGCGATAGCCGGAACAAGCTTCGGTTCGAATGCGATGGCGAACCTCGGCGACAAGCCGCTCGGTCGAGCGTTCGTCGGCGTCGATGAAGAAGATCCAATCGCTATGGGCACCGTCGATAGCGGCGTTGCGCTGGTTGGCGAAGTTATCGAACGGACGCTCGATCACGTGTGCTCCGTGGCGCCGAGCGACTTCGACGGATCGATCGCGCGAGCCGCCGTCGACGACGACGATTTCGTCGGCCCATGCGAGGCGCGGAAGCAGATCGTCGAGGTGCGATTCCTCGTCGAGTGCGATCACGGCCGCGGTAATCGAGTTTGCGACGTCGAGCTTCGACTTCACGCGACGACCCTCACTGTCGCGCGGATTCGAGCCGTTCTCGTGAGCAAAAAGAATCGCGCAATCCAGCGCGCGTTGTAGTAGCAGGCGATCAAGGCGAGTTCGGCGGTGAGATAACCGGTTGCGAGCGCGGCTGCGGTCAGATGAATGCGCACGTCCGCATTTGCCGGTAGATGGTAGAGATACCGCGGCCACGACATCGCTTGCGGGTGTGCGTCGGCCGCTTGGTTCGATGCGTCCGCTGCGGTCGTGTCAGCGAGTTGAGTGGGGCCGAATAGCGTCTCTCCGGCGGCGAGGCCGTACATCAGCAAGTATTTTCCGAATAGAAATCCGATTAGGCAGACCCAAGGCCATTGCGATTGTGTCGCGTTCGCAGCGCAAACGGCCATGCAGACGTGCAGCCCGAGATCGACCGCTTCATCGACGTTGGCATCGAGCCAAGCCCCGAGCGGCGTTGCGCGGGCTTGTCGTCGGGCGAGAATTCCGTCGGCCCGATCGAAGAACCAAGCGACCAAGACGAGGATTGCAGCGACAAGCCCGTAGGTTGGCGACGCAAGGAGGCACGCGGCTGCCGAGCAGGCGCATATCAGACCTAGAAGCGTAAGATGCCACGGACGAACGCGTGTTTCGGCAAGCCCCTTGGAGAATAGGGCAGCTGCCGGACGGGAATACCATCGAGCGAGCGGATAATTCACGGCGCGACGTGCTTCTTCGGCGTCGAGTTCCGTCGCTTGATCACGACATGATTGAGCAGCGGTAATTACGAGCAGGCGAGTCGGTGAATGCCGTGAGAAGAATTCTCGCTCGCGAGCCGCCGAGTCAGCGCCGGTCGAGGCTTGGAAGCGGACGTTGCCCGAGCGCGCTTGCCATACGGCCCGTGCTTCCGAATAGGCGCGCAGGAATGGGAAGCGATCGCCGACGGGGGGTCCTATAGCGCGCACAAGATCGCGAGCAGCGCGTAGCGGCAGTCGGCAAAAATACGCCGCACGATGCCGCAGGCAGCGCAGGTTTTTCCATTGAAATAAGAGGGTGTTTCGGAGTGCTAGTCGGTCGGATTCGGTGTTGCCGAAGACACGGCCGAACGTCGCACAGCCGCGATGCAAAGCCACGGCTTCCGGTATGTAAACGGCCTGATATCCGGCTAGAAAACCTCGATAAGCGAAATCGAGATCCTCGATTCGGCCCGGCAGGTACAGCGGGTCGAAGCCGCCGAGTGCGACGAAGATGCGACGATCGACGGCCAGCGCCGCGCCTGCCGATGCGGTCGGGCCCGGCAGGTCGGCAACCTCTTCGCAGCCGGCAAACAGAGACGTCGCTTGTACGATTCCGTGGCGCATTACAACCGAGGTCTTGAAGCCTTCATAGGTCACGCCGTCGAACAGGTAGCAACGAGGCGCGGTCATGAAGATCTGCTCGTTCGCAAATGTCGGTTCGCAAGGAGCGTCTGAGGAATGCTGCGCGAGGAGCGGTTCGACGAGCGGATCGATGGCATCGTCGGCGAGCTTAATGTCGTTGTTCAGGAGCACAAGGACACGGCTCGAGAGTTCGCGCGCAATGGTATTGAACGAGGAGAGGCCGTCGTTCGGGAGGGAGCGAACCGCGACCGTTGGAAACTCGGCGGCGAGCCAGGCCGTAGGGTCGTCGCTCGATCGATTGTCGACGACGGTCACCCGGCAAGTGTGGCGCGAGGCGGCGGCCGCACGTACGATGCTCGGCAAACACTCGGCCAGCAGTGCGCGGCCGTCGTAGTTCAACACCAAGACATCGATGTCGGCAGCGTCCATGCTTCCCCCTTGCAAGAACTCGTCCTGAGTTCCGCGAGGGAGCAATTTAGAAGCGCGGCGAGGGTCGGGTCAAGATGATACGCCGGCATCGGCTCCGACGAACTGCGGTGTTTCGGCATAGGTAACCGTTGCCGTTACCGACAGCGGATCTGCCGGCACGGGCTCAGCGAACCACCAACCATCGCGAAACTCCAGCGTGTCGGTCTCGCGAACGCGATACCACGCGGCAAATTCTCGCTCGGCTTCGTCGTTCTTCAATCCTCGCACGACAAGGACCAACGCTAGAACCGGTGCCGGCAGCGCCATCGTGCCGACATAAATACCGGCCAGAAATGGGCCCGACTCCAAAAAGAAAATACGAAAGATACCGACGATCGCCAAAGCGAACATCACGATATGCGTTTCATACGCCTTGAGCACCAGCCATTTAATCCATCCGATCGGCGAACGGCGCGGCATCGTCGCAGCCTCGGGGCGGCCGCCCCCTCCGCCGACGATGCGCAGTTCGCCGTGCAGCAGCTTCAGACGTTGCACGAACGCCTTGTAGCGGGCATCGTGGCGCAGCCCGAGGATGAGCGCACTCCAGCCCCAAAGAATTCCCGCGACGCACCAAATCGAAAAACCGGTCTCGCGCATCAGGCCGAAGCCGAGCCCGATCGGTAATAGCATGTTCACGCTATGGTGCATTAAATAGTCGATCATCGTCCCATCGAGCGAAGCGGTGCGATGCCATCGAGCGAGCTGACCATCGACATGGTCGAGTAGATACCACAACGGCAAGAGCAGCGCGCCGATGAGCCAGCCCCAAGCGGTGCCGAAACCGAATGCGACGATCGCGGCCGATGCGACGAGCATCGCTCCGGCCGTCGCCTGATTCGCCGACATGCCCCATGGCGCAACGATACTTGTAATGTGCAACGCCGCAGGACGTCCGAGCCGTCGAGCGGTCCAAGAGCCGAGCCGATTTGGATCCGGTTTCAAACACCGCCGACGAAACGTCTCCCAATCGGTCAAAGAAGCGATGGTTTCATCCATGTGCAGCTTCCTCGCTTATCGCCGGTGCATGCAATCGACCGAAATGCGAATCGGGAATGCATTGCGACGCGTCATGCGATCGGTCGAACAACAATTCGACGATGCGAACCGCGGCCTTCTTCGTCGTTTTTTCGGTGGTTTCCGGTGTCGATGGATTCGTTGTGGGGGACGTGCGGCGCAGGGCCATCTGCAGTAACGGGCGAAGCTCTACGAGCAAACGTGCCGAACCGGCGAGGCCGTACCAGTCGGCGGGGAGTACTTGGCCCGACCCTTGCGGCAAGAGTTGGATGACGGGCAAGCCTGCCGCCGCGGCATCGACGCCGGCGCTCGACGCGCAACTTAAGACGCAATCGCTCTCGGCTAAGACTTCGGCTAAGGACTGTTTCGCGATCGTACGATGGCGTAGAGTCGGAAACTGCTTTAAGGTGCGCGTGAGAATCGGATCTTGGATAGCGCGGGGATGTGGCTTTACGATCAGTTCGGCATCTCCGAGTTCCGCGACCGCCGCGCAAGCTATGTGCAGCATCGCGGCGTAAGTTCGACTGGTTAAATGAAACTCAACGGCGTCGGGCCGGTCGTCGCGCGGCGGCACCGTCGCCAGGAGGACGATGCGGTGCTTAGCGTCGGAAGTTGAGTTGCGATTTTCCGGAGAGGCGCGATTCCGTAATGCTTTGCAAGCAACCTGTTGCTGGGCCGGTGCGCCGGTAACGACGATACGGTCTCTCGCCACGCCCCAGGCTTCGAGTTGCCGCCGCGTTCCTTCGTTCCACGCGCAGAATAGATCGGCTGCTAAAGGCGCGAAACCGAATCGAATGCAACAGACTCCATGCTGTACGACGAACGACGGAATGCCGAGCCGACTCGCATGTGCCACGGTAATACGAGCCAGAGGCGTAGCATCTTCGTCCACTACGACATGCGTCGGCCGTAGCGAAGCTAGGTGCTCGCCGACGCGCCGCCATTGTCGTGCTTGAGCGATCGCCAATCGCTTACGCCAGCGGCGGTACCAAGTCTCGACGACATCGCCGAGATCGATATCGCCGTAGGCGACCGTCTCTCGTAGGAGCGTCTGCGGAAAAGCGTCGACGGCCGTCTCTTCATCATCGCAAGTAAGCCAGGCGATGCCGCTCGCTCGACGTTCGATCCACGCGCCGACGGCGAAACGGTCGTAAAGCCAGGCAGCATGCGCACCACGGTCGAGCACGGCATCGCACACGTCGTCGAGAATCCGCGGATTGCCTACGAACAAGACTCGGGCACGATGGTCGGAAGCGGCAGGAGAGAATTCGTGCGTTCGCGCCGCACCACGGTTCACACCGCGGTTGGCGAAGATCCAAGCGAGCGCTCGCCGCCACCAAGCATTTCGCGGCACCGAAAACGGCGCGACGGTTTCATCATCGCGCATAATGAAATGGATTCGTAACGTGAAGCCGTAGGTTTGCGACATCGCGCGCCAGAGCGCGACGTATTCGTTGTCGCAGCGCGGGGAGACATAAAGCTCGATTTTCGCAGAAACGTCGTCGTTGGGGCAATTCTGCCAAAAGGCGATGATTCTAAGCCAACGCAGCGCTTCATATCGCAAACGAAGAATGTTGATATCGGCGAAGTTCGGTCGCACACTACCAATGTGTGAAGATTCGGCCGGCGCAGCGGCGGCACCGATCTTCGTCGCCAATCGTTCCGCTTCGATGTCTAGATGCGCGAAGTGGGAGGCGTCGATATAGGTGTCGAGTGATATGAAATTTTTCGAAACGCCGGCTTCCCAATCCCCTTCCAAGAGCAGTAGTCGTTCGCTCGCTGATGGCGAATCCGGCTGGAGCAACAGGTCGGGTACCAAGTTGCGGCGTGCGAAAACCAGCATGGTCAGGCTGCCTCGCGAAAAGCGGATTCGTCGCCGAGGCGCGTCTCGAAGAGTTGCAGCAATTCTTCGAAGCGATGGAGAAACACCTCGGCCACGGCATCGCGCTCGTAGTGAATCGCAACGGCAGGCATGCCCGCCCGTCGCGCGCCGATCAATTCCTCGGCGTCGTGGCCGACGAACGCCGTTTGTGCCGGTGCGAGGCGCAGTCGCTCGATGGCAGTTCGATAGCAAACGCCGGCGGGTTTCGTTTGTTTCAGATCGGCCGACGAGACGACGGCGCTGAAGTAGCGACCGATCCCCATCTGCGCGAGCCGTGGCTCGATCGCCTCGGCCGGCGATTCCGAATCGCTCAGCACCGCCAGTCGCAGGCCGTTCGCATGCAGTCGTTCCAGCGTGGCTCGGACTCCCGGAAACGGCCGAACATCTTGCTCGAAGTCCCGCTTTTGTCGGTTGGAAGCCAAGATCACTTCGTCGACTTGGCTTTCGGTCAGGCCGGTGTCGCGAAGGAAGGTATGAAACGCCTCGGCGTAGTCGCGCTCGCCGCGGTGCACGGCATCGAGATAGTCGCGGTCCCACACTTGAAAAAAGCTGCGGTAGGTGGTTTGCAGCCCCATTCGATGAAGCTGTTGCAGGAGCCATCGCCGCCACACGGTTGCATCGAACAAGACATCGCCCATGTCGAACACGATGCCGCGCACTTTTTGAAACCGCGGCGACGCATTAATACCGTCGTCGTCGTGCGGCGTGTCGTCGTGAGAGAAAAGCCGGAGCGGCATGAGATTGGACTTTCGTACGTGTATGCTGGGGTGTTGCGGCGCGGCTATTGAACATCGCTACGGTAGATCGTTTCGTCCGCGTCGATGTCGCGGAGCAATCTGCGGCCGACAATCGTCTCTCGCTGCGTCCAGGCGATACCGTCGCCCGGCGATTTCAGCGTGAACATCGACTCTTCGAGCACGGTGCCGGCCGGAAGCGAGCGCACCGTCACGAGGCTGCGTCCGAGTTTGTTCCGCGTCGGTTCGACCTCGGCGATGGCCGGCTTTTCGGCACTCCCTAGGGCTAGCTCGATGCGGCGAATCTGTTCGATGAGCGTGCGCAGCTCTTCCGGTTCGGCCGAGCAAGCATGGTCGGTCCCTTTCAGCGTTCGATCGAGCGTCAGATGCTTTTCGATGATCGACGCACCGAGCGCCACTGCGGAAGTCGCGATGAGCGTGCCTGTCGTATGATCGGAGAAACCGACGACCGAGTCGTAGCGTCGACGCAGCGTTTCGATGCTGCGCAAATGTGCCTGATCGTCGGGCGTCGGATAGAGCGATGTGCATTGCAACACGGCCGTTGGGCAGCGTGCCTCGGCCGCCACGGTCATCGCGGCATCGATCTCCGACCACGACGACATGCCCGTGGAAAGGATGAGCGGCTTACCCAGCTCGGCGACGAACCGCACGAGCGGCAGGTTATTCAAATCGCGCGAGGCGATCTTAAATGCGTCGACCTCGGCGTTCGCAAATTCCCGTGCGCTGGCAACGTCGCACACCGTGACGACGAAATGCATGCCATGCGATCGGGTTCGCGCCGCGAGCGCTAAGTGCGTCTCGACCGACAGTTCAAGCACGCTCCGATGTGCGCCGTAGGTGTCGCCGAACGAATGGGCCGAGTCGTAGCGCCGATTGCGTGACGCCTTCGTAAGCTCCGAGGGGAGGTGTCGTTTGACGAGTTTCACGGCGTCGGCACCGGCCCAGGCCGCGGCGTCGACGAGTTGTTCGGCTAATTCTCGGCTGCCGTTATGGTTCTGTCCGAGTTCGGCGACGACGAACGTCGGGCTTCCGGGCCCGATCGAGCGGCGCGCATTGATTCGAAGCGAATTGCCGTGCATGAGCGGAATCCTTTCCGCAAAGTGTTGTCCGAGCGAAATCATTTCACTCGGTTGCGAGACTGCTAGTTGCGCGACGATGTTCGAGGTCGTAGCGGGGCGGGAGTTTAGCGATGCCCGATTCGCGACGTCAAGATAAGACGTGTGATAAACAGGCGTTCTTAAAGCGATAGCGTGGCGCTCGCTCGGCTCAAGCCTAAGTTTGCTAGCGTCCGTTCGTTGCGATTCGCGCCCCTGTGCGGAACACACCTTGGCCCGACTGCAGAGCGACGATACAATCCCGCCCTCTTGCGTCGGGCATAGTAGCGGCCGAATCTGCCGATTCTGCGTCCGAGCATGGTTTGCAAATCATCGAAACGTCAGGCATGGAGGCCGAACGTGGACAGACTTCTCGTGACGCGCACCGACTCACTGGTCGGAGCCAACGCCGCGCTTGTTTTAGCGGATCGCATGGATGTGATCGGCTTAAGCAATCCGTCGTCGCAAGCACCGCTCGGCACCAATGTGCTCGACTACTCAAGCGACGATCCGGCGGCGATCGTTGCCTCGGTACGTCAAGAGCGCCCGCAAATGGTGCTGCATTCCGGTCCGTTCGCCGCTTCCGGTTGGGACGTCGGCGGTCTTGGGGCGGCGCAACTCGCGCCGCGCACCGATACGCGCCGCGAAACCGCGACCGTTAAGGCGCTGGCCGAAGGTTGCCGAGAGGTCGGGGCGCAATTGGTCGTCGTGATTACCGATGGACTGTTTGCCGGTCCGCATATGTTCCATAACGAAAGTGCTCGCCCGAACGCCGGTGGGGCTTTCGGTCGCGGCGCCGCGGCGGTCGAACTCGCGGCACTCGCAGCCGGCGCGCTGGTCGTGCGTAGTCATGTCTATGGCTGGAGCCCGACGTCGTACGGCGTGAATTATGCCGAACGGATGTTTCATGAACTGACCGGCGAGTTGTCGTGTCCCGTCGATGCGGTTCGCCATGCGACTCCCATTCTCGCGACCGACCTCGCGGAACGCTTATTCGTCGCTCATCGCCTCGGCCTGAAAGGTCTGTATCACATTACGGGCGCCGAGCGAACGAGCCCTTATCGCTTCGCCGCCGAGTTGACCGCCGCGCTCGGCGTGCCGGGCCGGTTCGTGCAGCTGACTTCCAAGCCGGAGCGGGGGACGCGCGTCAACGTCGAAGAGACGTCGCTGAATACGCTGCATTTCCGCCACGCCACGCGAGCGCCGCTGCCGATGCTACGCGAAGGGCTGAGCCGTTTTATCGCACAAGCCTTCGCCGGCTTTCGCGAACAACTGGGCTGCAAGGACAAGGCGAAGATCGTCGTCGGACGAGAACTGCTGTCCGTCGCCGCATGACGGCGTGCCGAATGGTAAATAGGGGAACGCTCTACATCGAGAACGTAGTGCGTTCCCCTTTTATATTTTAAGAAGCTCGTAAATTCGCGGGTCTGCCAACGTTTCCGCTTCGAACGCGGCTCCTGGGAAACTGTGCGTTCGGCTATGGCCCGACGGCACTGCGACCGCGATCGCTCCGGCAGCCACCGCCGCACGGCAGCCGTTTTGGCTGTCTTCGAGCACCATGATTTCGTCGGAGCGCAGGCCGAAACGCTTCGCAGCCGTAAGATAAATCTCCGGGTTCGGTTTCCCTTCGACGACGTCTTCGGCCGACAAGATGAACTGAAACCTCGGTTCCAATTGGAATCGCGCAAGGCAGCCGACCACGAAACTGCGCCGACTGCTCGTCGCGATCGCTTTCGGAATGCCGGCCTTTTCGAGCGCGGCCGCAAGTTCCATAAAACCGGGCATCGTTTCCAAGCGAGCGTCGAGAATCGCCGGAAAAATTTCGTCGGTCTCGGCGGTAAGTTGATCGACGGTTGCCTCAAGATGATGCATGTCGATCATGATCTGTAGTGCGATCCGGCCAGGTCGCCCCATCATTCGGTCGAGCAATTCCGGCGTAAATGCACAGCCGCGCCGGCGAAGCAACTCGCCGCCGACATCTTGGTAGAGGTCTTCCGTATTGAAGATCAAGCCGTCGTGGTCGAACACGACAGCCTTTGGTCGACCGCTTCGGCCGAGCTTCTCAAAACCATTCGTCGGATTCATCATGCCGTGCATTCCTTAGAATCGTGTTTTGAATCATCGACGTTTGCGTCGTCGTGGACCGCGAGAAATTCGCTGAGAATCATTGCCGTCGCGCCCCAGATTCTTTCGACTTGCGAGTCCAGTCGCCAGTCGAAGTGAGGAACCGCTTGCCTGATTCCTCGCACGACCCGCGGATGTGTTCCACGATTCGCGGGATCCGTTATGTACGCGATCGGCACTTCAAACAGTTCGCCCACCTCGGCGACGTTCGGCAAGAATGCCGGTCGATGATCGCATCCCGCGACCCAGGGGATTACATAAAAATGGGTACCGAAGATATACAATGGTGATAAGTTGCCGAGCACTTCCACACTGCTTTGCGGAACGTTCAACTCTTCCTCCAACTCACGCAACGCCGCACTCTTCGTGGTTTCATCCGCCTCGACATAGCCCCCCGGCAAGCTCACTTGGCCGGGATGCGCGGGAAGATCGTCGCGGCGTTTCGTAAGCGCGAGATGCCATGCGCCGTCGTGCGGATAAACTAAGATCAAAACGGCGGCCCGGCGCGCGTCGTGCGGCGGCGGGCCGAAGTGGCGACCATAGGCCAACTCCGGCTCGAACAGCGCTTGTGCTGAGCGTCCGGGCAACGGTCTCTCCAAGCGGCTGCGCAAGCGCTCGAGGTAGTCGCTGGAGGGCGTCATGGCCCGTCCCCTCGCGGTTCGACCGCGTAGACGACATAGACATCGTTGCGATATACGACCGGGAGCGCAAGCGGCGGCTCCGCATACGTGACGACATGCGTGATGCCGTACTTACGACAGACACGAAGCATTTGGTCGTGGGGTATATAGTTCACCCAGCGCTCGTTAGGGCCGTAGAGTTCCTGAAGCCTGCGTTCCCATTCGAGAAGCGAGCGAGCATCTTGCGGGATGTCTTTCCAGGTCACGAACTCCGCCCGCTCGGCGTGCCATTTGAATGTCGTATAGGCGCGCGGGGCGAGCACGAGCGCGTCGCGCGGAGTCGTTTGCCGAATCCAACGACAAACGTCGAGCCAGCGTTCGAGTGTCGGGGCATCTACGACAGCTTCCCCCCGCGGAAGCCCGTCGGCTGCGCTCCGTTCTCGCCAAATGCTCGCGAAATGGAGGCCACCGCAGAGTAACAGCAGCCCGATAGCGACTTTGCGAAGCACAGGCCTACCGGACTGCTGTGCCGCCACGGCCGCTAGTTCGAGAACCACGGAGACTGCCGTCACGACGTCGGACAAGCGAAACCAATAGAACTTCAATAACGCCGCAGCCCAAGAAGTCGGCTCCGGCGAGGCATAGGAAATCGCCAAGCCGCCAAGCGATGCGGTGATCGAGGCAAGCGTGAACCAGCGCAGCCGACGCCGCGGACCATCGGCCGGCACGATGCAACAGAGCAGCCCCCACGCACCGCACAGGGCGAAATGGCGCAGCCCGAACTTCGCGAAGAACGCACCTGCCCAGAGGTGATGCGCTAAGCGATCGAAGACGTAAATGCGATTCGCGATCGCGACGGATTCCGAGTCGACGCCGCGCGAGAGCGCCAGCCCCGGCACGATGCCGGCCAGAGCGATCAACCCGCCGACACAAAGCCCGGGCACGATCTGCTTCAGTGCTGGCCGCGACCGTCGATCTCCAAGCCATACGAAGCCGGCCGCGAGAACCGACCAGCCGCCGACGAGCACATGAAATGCGGACCCGATGCCGAACGCAATGAACGCTTGGTTCCAACGACAGAGCACCAGATCGGCCAAGCCCCAGAAGACGCACGCATACGCGACTCCCTTGGCTTCACAACCGCCGACGAACCATTCGCCCGACATCTGAAAATGGGCATTGAGTGAAAGGGCTGCCACTGCGGTGATCGCCGCCGAGCCAAAGCCGGTGACGAAGACTTGGCTCAACCGCCGCCAAGCGCAGGCCGTTAGGAACCAAATGGCGATGCGTCCGCACCAGGCGGCACGATCGAAGCTCAGAACCGTCGTCAACCAACCGAATGTCCGGTAGAAGACGACATGCGAATCGGACGACGACAAAAAGAAATCGTGTTCGATCCAGCGAGGCTCCCAAAAATGTTTCGCTTTCGTCAGATAGTGCGCTTCGTTCGTGTCCGGTGTCGGGCGGCCGGCGATGAGAAAAAAAACCGCGAACACCAGCAGCACATCCAGAACCGCCTTGAAACGGCTGCGCGTCGACATGCGGAACGTAGCGTCGGCGGTTTCGTACCGGCCGGCGACCGGCGTATCGAGCGCGACATTGAGTGGATGCTGTGCCGACAAACTTGTCCGCCTATCGGAGCGAATCGTTCGGGAAACGTGTCATTATGCCGGCAAGCGACGTCGAATAGAACCACTTGATCGACCTGCACGCGAAACATCTCCGGCCTACGTGTTGCTCAAACGGTGCGCTACGTCCTATATTTCCTACGGTGGATCGTTTCTTACATCAGCTTTGAGTCGTCGCTATGTCTAATGCAGAATCACCGGGTGAGCGTCTTCGTGCGGCTGTTCGAGGCGATACGTTGCTGGTGCCCGGCGCTTTCAACGCGTTGACGGCACGGCTCATCGAGGCGACCGGTTTTCAAGCCGCATACCTTTCCGGGGCGGCATTCTCTGCCGGAGCATTGGCACTCCCGGATATCGGGCTCTTCACGCTCAGCGAACTTGCCGAAGAGACACGACGGCTAAGCCATGCCGCACCCCGATTGGCGTGGATCGTCGATGCCGATACCGGATTCGGCGAAGCGGTTAATGTGGAGCGGACGGTCGGCGAACTTGAAGCGGCCGGCGCGGCGGCGATTCAACTCGAAGATCAACGCTTGCCGAAACGCTGCGGCCACCTGTCGGGCAAGTCGCTCGTCGACACGGCCGAGATGTGTGCGAAGTTGCGCGCAGCCGCTGCGGCGCGTCGCGATAAACAAACCATTATCTTGGCTCGCACCGATGCCCGCGGGGTCGAAGGTTTCGAGGCTGCGGTCGAGCGGGCGAAGCGGTATCTCGAAGCCGGCGCGGATTGGATCTTTCCCGAGGCGTTGGAAACGCCGGATGAATTCTCGCGGTTTGGCGCCGCCGTAAAGGTGCCGCTCGTGGCGAACATGACGGAGTTCGGCCGGAGCCCGTTGCTGACGCAAGCGGAACTCACCCAGCTTGGCTATGCGGCGGCTCTGATGCCCGTGACGACTTTACGAATCGCGATGCGCGCGGTTGAGCAAGCACTGACGACGATGTATGCCGAAGGAACTCAGAAGTCGCTTGTGGGGAAGATGCAAACCCGGCAGGAACTTTACGAACTGCTCGGCTATTCCGATTTCGAGGCTCGCGACCAAAGCTACTTCCAAGGAGATGGACGGAAATGAAAGCTGCCACCGGCGGTAATGCGGGAGGTTTGGAAGGAATCGTCGCAGGGCAAACGGCGGTCTGCACTCTGGCAGGCCGGATGCTTTATCGCGGCTATCCGATCGAGGAACTCGCAGCCGAGTCGACGTTCGAGGAAGTCGCCTATCTGCTGTTATACGGCGAGTTGCCTTCGTCCACGGCCTTAGCCGAGTTTCGGATTCGCATCGGCGCGGAGATGACGTTGCCGCCGGCGATCGTCGACACGCTCCGCTCCATTCCGGCAGCGACGCCAGGCATGGATGTCATGCGCACCGGTTGCAGCATGCTCGCGCATTTCGATGCGGAGACGGCCGACGATACCCGCCCGGCGAACTTGCGCAAAGCGGAACGGTTGCTCGCGAAGTTGCCGTTGATCATGGCGACGAAATATCGGCTCGATGCCGGACTAAAGCCGCTCGCCGCGGAGCCGGACCGCTCGATCGCGGAAAACATTTTGCGCCAGATCACCGACCGTAAGCCGGAACCTCGGGCCGTGCAGGCGCTCGACACTTCGCTCATTCTCTACGCCGAACACGAATTCAATGCCTCCACTTTCACGGCTCGTTGCGTGGCTTCGACCCTCGCCGATCTACACTCGGCGGTCACCGCGGCGATCGGCGCGTTGAAGGGGCCGTTGCATGGGGGTGCGAACGAGCGTGTGCTTGAAGTGCTGCGACAAGTCGGCGCCCCGGCGAACGCGGAGCCGTGGATTCGCCAAGCTTTGGCGAACAAGGTTCGCATCATGGGCTTCGGGCATCGCGTTTATAAACACGGTGACCCTCGCACCGTGATCATTACGCCGCTCTGCGCCGAACTGGCGCAACTGACCGGTAACGAAGCGATGGAGCAAACCGCAGCGACGATCGAGCGGATCATCGTCGCCGATAAAAGTCTGCCGGCAAACGTCGATTGGCCGAGTGCGCGGCTGTATCACTACCTGGGCCTACCCGTGTCGCTCTATACGCCGCTCTTCGTCTGCGCGCGTGTTTCCGGCTGGTCGGCTCACGTGATGGAGCAGTTAGAGAACAACCGGCTCATTCGCCCGGCGGCGGAATACATCGGGCCCGAGCAGCGGAAGTTCGTACCGATCACAAAGCGCTAACGGCGCACGATCGCGTGACCGGCCCGCGTGACGCACCAGCCGCCGGCAAAAGCGACGAGCGTTCCCAAGATCGCGATCGCTACGGCAGCGACGGCACTCGTCGCACCTAGCGAAGCCGGGAGTTCGTAGTCGGTTAGCGGAGCATTCCAAAAAGAACTTCCTGTCGAGAAGTTTCCACCCACGAGCGCCACTTCTAAACCATCCGGAGAAGCGCTCGCCAGGGGAGCCAAAAACGCGGCGATCGCTAAGGCCGCGATGAGCCCGAGGAGTGCTCCCTTAGTACGGGCCTGAATTGTAGGGGCTTGAGTCGCCGAGTCGGCTCCGTTTGCGAAGCTTTTCGTTTGATAGCTCGCGACGATGGCGATCACGCCTGCCGTCATCAAGCCTTCGACTGCTCCGATCGCTAAGTGATACGTCAGCATCGGGCGAATAATCGCCCCGGCCTCTGCACCGCCGCTCGCCAGTAATTCCTGCGAGCAAACACCGGCAGCCGCGACGACGCTGATGAATCCTGCTAGCGCAGCGGTCGGAATGCCGACCGTTCCGTTTTTCGCAATCGCTCGTCGCACGCCCCACGCGGCCCAGACGCCGACGATCGCCATGTTCAGCACATTCGCGCCGAGGGCCGATAGACCACCGTCGCCGAAGACGAGGCATTGCACCACGAGGACGACGATCATGACCCCCATCGCGGCCCAAGGGCCGAGCAACAAGGCGGCGATGGCGCCTCCGAGTAAATGGCCGCTTACCCCTTCGCCGGTCCCGTTAAAGGGCAGCGTATAGTTCACCATCTGTCCGGCGAAGACCAGCGCTGCGACTGCCGCAACCAACCCGGCATGTTGCGCGGCTCGGTTGTCGGTCGACCGCCTCATGTGCCATGCGCCGAGCAATGCCGTTCCCGCCGCGGCGATGGCCGTAGCAAGCGTCACAGTCGGGCTCAAAATATGATCGGGCATGTGCATGGCGACGAGCATCGAGAGATTCCTCATTCGAGCGCAGAATTCCGTGGATCGACTCTTCAAGCGTAAAGCAAAAGCGAACTGTTGTAAATCGAGGCTTCGGCCGTTCGTGCGAAGCTCCGCTTTACACGCGACTTAAAACGGCAACGATGTGCCGATGCCCGCAGCCTTGGCGCGCTTCAGCACTTCTGCGGCGAGCGCGACGTCTTCCATCGCCAGCCCGACCGACTTGAACACGATGATCTCTTCGGCCGAGGTTCGACCGTCGGCCTTGCCGGCGATGACGTCTCCGAGCGATACGGCCGATTCCCAGCGGAAAACTCCTTCACGCAAGGCAGGCTGCAGGTCGCCGGCCTCGTGCATGCACGCCGCTATGTCGTCGCATACGACTCGGCTTGCGCGACGCACGGCTCGCACATCGATTTCGGCCTTGTTCAGCCAGTTCGATCCTGCGGCGCAGACGAGCGTTCCGGTCGCGAGATCGTCCCCCGCAAAGACCGGTTCACGGCTCGTCGTCGCCGTCACGACGATCGGCATCTCCCGCACCGCCTGCGCGGGCGAATCGACCGGAACAACTTCGATCGCAAGTTCCTCACTGAGCCATGTCGCGAAGCTTGCGCGGCGTTCCGGATCGCGTCCGTAGACAAACGCCTTTTTCAACTTGCGTACCGCGGCTACCGCGGCGAGTTGCGTCCGGGCCTGCGTTCCCGTGCCGAACAATCCGACTTGATCGGCCCCCTTGGCCGCCAGATGCTTTACGGCCACGCCGGTTACCGCGCCGGTGCGAAGCTGCCCGAGGCTATCGGCTTCGATCAACGCCACGAGTTCGCCGGTCGCGTGCTCGTAGAGGCCTACGAGAAATCGAGCGCCGGAGTGTGTGGTCGTATACGACTTCCAACCGCAATAGCCTAAGTAGTCGGCCGCGGCGCTCATTGTGTGCAGCACGACACCGGGGGCCGTGGCCCGATTGCGCGGGATATTGCTGACCTCACCGAGCCCGAGTTTATGGAAAGCTTGTTCGACGACGTCGATCGTCGTTGGCATGTCGACGAGGCGAGTTACGTCCGCCTCGGTGAGATATAAGGTCGGCATGAGTTGAATTCCGTGGAGGTGGCGGAATGAGTCTCTAGCTTTACTTTTGCAGCTCGGCGATCTTCTTGAAGTCTTTCTTGAGCGATCGATAAAGATCTTGATAGATCGGAAATGCCTTGTCGTAGCCTTTCGCCGCGACTTTATTCGGCGCGGTTTCTTCCTTCACGCGGATCGTCGCTTTGCAGGCCTCTTGAATGGTCTTGAACGCGCCGCAGCCGACCGCCGCGAGAAGCGCCACGCCGTATCCGGGGCCTTCCTCCGCATTGAGCGTCACGACTTTGCGGCCGAATACGTCGGCCTGAATTTGCCGCCAAAGCGGACTGCGTGAGCCGCCGCCCGAGGCGCGAATTTGTTTCACCGGCACGCCGAGCTCCGTGAAGATCGCGAGCGCGTCGCGCAGAGAATACGTGACCCCTTCCATGATCGATCGCGCCATGTGGCCGCGCGTGTGGGTAAGGTTCAGGCCGATGAAGCTGCCGCGTGCGTCGGGATCGGCGTGCGGTGTCCGTTCGCCCGAGAGATAGGGGAGGAAGAAGAGTCCTGCCGCGCCGGCGGGAGTCGCGGCGGCTTCTTTCGTGAGCAACTCGTAGGCATCGACCCCTTGCTTCTCGGCTTCGGCTTTGAAATCGCCGCAAAGCTGGTTGCGAAACCATTGCAGCGAGCCGCCGGCGGAAAGGGTCACTCCCATCATGTGCCACTTACCTCGCACGGCGTGGCAGAACGTGTGGACGCGTCCTTCCGGATCGATCTTTACTTCGTCGCTATGCACGAACATCACGCCCGACGTGCCGATCGAGGTCGAAAGCGAGCCGGCTTCGACGATCCCGTTACCGACCGCACCGGCCGCGCAGTCTCCCGCTCCGCCGACGACCTTGCATGCCGTCGTCAAGCCGAGCAATTCGGCCGCTTCGCGCGTTAGCGTGCCGGTCACTTCTTCCGATTCGTAGCACCGCGCGAACAGGCTTTCGTCAAGTTCCAGTTTCGAGAGCAACGGCTTCGACCATTTCCGATTCACGACGTCGAGCAAGAGCATGCCGCTGGCATCGCTCACTTCCGTTGCGAATTCGCCGGTCAGACGGCGCCGGATTTCATCTTTCGGCAGCAGCACTTTGGCGAGCTTGTCGAAGTTCTTCGGTTCTTTGTTGCGCAGCCAAAGAATTTTCGGCGCAGTGAAGCCGGTCAGCGCCGGATTGGCGACCATCTTGATGAGCTTCTTCCGGCCGCCGGCGCGCTCTTCGATCTCGGCACATTCTTCGCCGGTTCGTTGATCGTTCCACAGCAGCGCCCGCCGGATGACTTTGTTTTGCTTGTCGAGAAACACGGAGCCGTGCATTTGGCCGGAGAGGCCGATGCCCGCCACGTCGCTCGGCTTGAGCTTCCCCTTTTCCATCACGCTGCGAACCGTCGTCACGACGGCTTGCCACCAATCTTCCGGATCTTGTTCGCTCCAAAGAGGCTTTGGTGCATAGCACGGATATTCGGCCGTTGCATCGCCGAGAATTTTCCCCCGCGCGTCGATCGCCAGGGTCTTAGTGCCGGAAGTACCGATATCGATGCCGAGGAAGATGGACATGGGGCGGGCAGTGGTCAGTGGTCAGTGGTCAGGGGTCAGGGGTCAGGGGTCGGTGGTCAGTGGTCAGTTGGGACGCTGCGATAGCGCGTGATATTCCGAGAAGGGGTCGAACGGCTTCCACTCTCTATTCGAGAAAAACAGTCTCTCTATTCGGGCTCGAAAACGAGATCACGCAGACGACGTCGTTCGTACCCGTGTTGACGAGATTATGCTTTACGCCGACGGGAATGACAATCGTGTCGCCAGCCGCGAGCGGCGCGGTTGTGCCATCGTAGCTGTTTTCGCAACTTCCGGAGACGACGAAGAGAATCTCCTCGCAATTCGGATGGTAATGCAACGGGTTTCGCAGGCCCGGGCCGATCGTCGAGATGCCGAACGTCTGTTCGCAACCGGGAATCGTCCGGCCGGCGACAAGCCATTGCAGCTTGCCCCACTCGAACAACTCAATCGGGGCTTCCTCGCTGCGAACGATCGTGGTGCTTAAGGGCATGGCTTCGGTTAGAGGCTTTCGCGAAGAAATACGAAATACACAGTTGCCGGTACACTCGCAGCGACGGCCATTGCAATCCACGGCGAATATGCTTTGTCGCCGGCGCGCATTGTCATACACTTACCGACTCGCCGAGACAAGTAACCGAGGCTGTGCAGGGAGAGCCGCCGAATGCCGAACCGCCGCCGTTTCCAACTGATGCGTGTGGTCGCTGTCGTGGCGTGTTCGCTGCTGATCGGGGCCGTGATCGAGCCGATCTTTTTCGGCCACGGCCGAGTCGACGGTGCGGAACTCGACGCGGCGCACATAGCGCGCGTGCGGGAACGCCTCAAGTCGAACGTCCTGCGCTGGGGGGGCGATGCCGAAGGGGGGGCGCCGTTCCAGTTTTACGAAGCGGCTAAGCCCGACACTTTGGTCGGCTTCGAGGTCGATTTGGTGGCCGCGCTCGTCGAAGAAATGCGCAAGCAATACGATCTGCCTGAACTCCGACCTGAATTTGTCCAATACGAATGGGTAAGCTTGCCGCAAGGCTTAGAGAAAGGGGATTTCGACGCCATCGTGAGCGGCTTCGAGATCACGACCGACAATCTGAACAAGGTTCGTATGTCGCGGCCCTACTATCTTTTTTGGCAGCAGCTCACGATTCGTAACGACGAAAGCTCGATCTATTCGCTCGACGATTGCCGCACGAAGACGATCGGCACCCTTGCCTCGAGCGCCGCAAGCGAATATCTCGCGAGCCGGCATTTTACCGGCGTCACCGCTTACGAGGGGCAGATCGAGCCGTATCAAGATCTGACGAATCATCGGATCGATGCCGTGCTGCTTGATTCGCCGATCGCGATCTACAACACCGGCGGTCGGCCGATGCTTCGGTTGGTTGGTAAGCCCGAAGGTTGGGGCGGCTACGGAGTCGCGTCGCGTAAAGCCGAGACGGATTTGATCGATGCCGTCGATCACTCGCTCGCGACGCTGCAGAAGAGCGGCAAGCTCGAAACGATTTATCGTCGCTGGAATATGTGGAACGACGACCAGACACGTCTGGCTGAACTCGACACACCGCTGAAGCTCACGCAGTGGACGCAATCGCTGAGGACCGATCGTGTCGAATCGACGCAAGAATGGACCTTCTCCCGTTATGCGCCGCTGCTGCTCGCGGCCGCATGGGTCACCATCCGATTGACGTTCCTGAGTATGGCCGTAGCGATGACGCTCGGTCTGCTCGTGGCCGTATGTCGCTTGTTCGGGCCGGCGCCGATTCGGGCCGGAGCGCTCATCTACGTCGAACTGTTTCGCGGGACGCCGTTGCTGCTGCTGTTGACGTTTCTTTACTATGGATGCCCAAGCATCGGCATCACGCTTTCCGCGTGGCAGGCCGCGATTATCGGCTTTGGGCTCAACTATGCGGCCTTCGAGGCGGAGATCTATCGCAGCTCGATTTTAAGCGTTCCGCAAGGGCAGTGGGAAGCGGCCCGAGCGCTAGGGATGAGCGATACGGCAACCTTTCGCCGCATCATCTTCCCGCAAGCGATTCGTACGGCGCTCGGCCCGATGACGAACGACTTCGTTGCGATGTTTAAGGATACGAGCTTGGTAAGCGTGATCGCGGTCGTCGAGCTGACGAAACAGTATCAGATCCTCGCGCGAACGAGTTTGAAGTTCGTCGAACTCGGCTTGCTCACGGCGGCTCTCTATTTGGCGATGTCGGTGCCGCTGGGATATCTCGCGCGATACTTGGAAGAGAAGTGGAGCGGAGGGAAGTGAGAGAAGTCGGAAGTAAAAATGCAAAATGCAAAACGGCGGAGGTGTCGCGGCATTTTGCGTGGGTTTGAACAGGTCTTCGTTTTGCCTTCTTCATTTTAACTTTTGCGTTTCCTATGGCTCCTGTCGTTTCGCTCACGAATATCGTTAAGCGCTATCACTCGAAGGTGATTCTCGATCGTGTCTCGCTCGATTTTCACGCCGGTCAGATCACGGCGTTGGTCGGCCCGAGCGGCGGCGGGAAGTCGACTCTCTTGCGCTCGATCAATGGGCTCAACACGATCGATGAAGGAGAGATTCGAGTCGGCGAGCATCGGCTTTCGGCCGCACAAGCGAACACGCGCGAGGCGCACAGCGCAGTGCGGCGCATGGTCGGGATGGTATTTCAAGACTTTCAGTTGTTCCCGCATCTGACGGCGCTGGGCAATGTGGCCGAAGCGCCGCAGCGGGTTGCCGGAAAGTCGAAAAGCGAAGCCGAGGCCCGAGCGCGGGACTTGTTGCAGCGCGTGGGCCTCGGAGAGCGATGCGATCATTACCCTTCGCAACTGTCGGGCGGGCAGAAGCAGCGCGTGGCGATCGCCCGCGCCTTGGCGATGGAGCCGAAGGTCCTGCTCTGCGATGAAATCACGAGCGCGCTCGATCCGGAATTGAAACATGAAGTGCTCGACGTGCTTGAGGACCTCCGCCGCGACGGCCTAACGCTCATCATGGTGACGCACGAAATCGGGTTCGCACGCCGCGCGGCCGATCGCGTGGCGGTCTTGGCGGGGGGCAAAGTCGTCGAAGAGGGGCCGCCGTCGCAAGTGATCGACAACCCGACGACGGAACGAACCCAGCAGTTCTTCACGAACGTGCTCGGCTAGCTCGCGAGCAGCTTTCGGAGCCCGTTATACGGCGCTCGGTTCAATGTCGAACATCCGGCGAACGAGCGCCTCATCGGGCGGGGGCGTCAGTAGACTCACCGTGATGCCCGCGACCGCGGAAACGGCGATTCCCCACACGACCGGTTCGAGCCCTAATAGGAAGTATGGGCGGAAAGCCGTCGCCTGGGCGATGCCGGGATCGCTCCAGCCGCCGAGTCCGTAACCGATCCAACCGGTCGCGTAGAGCGCGAGCAACGTGAGCGCACCGGAGGCCATCGCCGCGATGACCCCTTGTTTGGTCGCGCGCCGCCAGTAGCAAGCCATTACGAGCGGAACGAGGAAGCCGCCCGTTTGTCCCGAGGTGCAAAACACGACTAGCGATTGTAAGAACCGCGGAGGATAAATGTTCGCCACGAGCGCTACGGCGCCGATGAAGATCATGGCGCCATGCGTCATGAAGCGAATCTGCTTTTCGGAGGCGTGTGGATTGAAGACTCGCTGATAAATGTCGTGCACGATTCCCGACGCGATCACGACGAGATAGCAACTCACGGTTGCCATCACCGCTCCGAACGGGGCGGCAAGAATCAGGCCGGAGATGAACGAGCCGCCGGTGAATTGCTTGGTCAACATGATCGACATTCGCGGAATGACTTCATCCGGCTGATCGAGATGGGGAATCAACGATCGAGCGCAAATGCAGACGACGATCAGCGGCAAATAGATGAACAGATTATAAACGGCCAACACGACGATCGAGCGCCGCAAAGTCGCCGTGCTCTTGGCGGCCATCACGCGCACGACGCTTGCCGGCGAAGAGATGCCGCCCCAAATCCAAACGAAGAAATAGGAACAGGCCAACCCTAAGGGGAGAAAATCGCGGCCATAGCCCGGGCCCGTTACGAAGCCGACGTCGGTATTTGCGACGGCGTCGTGCGTTGCTTTTTCCAATCCTCCGGCGGCATTGAGCGAGAGGCAAAGCAGAATGGTCACGCCGATCGCCATCAGCACGCTTTGAAACATGTCGGTCCAAACGCTTGCCAGAAAGCCGCCGAAGAGCGTATAGCCGACGACGACGATCGTGAAGATCGTGAGGCCGATATAGTATTGCCTGTCGAGGTCGATCGTATCTTCAGCGAGAACCATCACGGCGTTCTCGGGCCAAGCGAGCTTCATCACGATCGCGCCGGCTTTGAATTGCGCCATGAGCATAAAGCTCAAGAAGAAGAGCAGCACGATGCTCGACGTTAGCCCCAGCGCAGGGCTATCGAACCGGCCGCGAAAAAGGTCGGGCACCGTCACGGCGTTGGTCCGTCGCGACAGATGCGAAAGCCGTTTGCCGACCACCGCGAAACCGGTGAGCGGCACGAGCATGTAGCTGCCGATCCAAAGCGCGACGATGAATCCGAAAGTGTAGATGAGCGACGGAACGCCCATAAAAGTGCCGCCGCTTTGCACCGTGGCCGTGAGTGCCATCGCCCACACGCCGAGCCCTCGATTGCCGAGGAAGAATCCTTTCAAGAACGAACCGCGGCTGACGGCCCTTTGCGCGACGACGCCGATCCAGCCGCTGATGCCGATGATCGTGACGAGTGCGAACAACACGCCGTATTGCGAAAGATTTTCGAGCAAGGAGCCCATTAGTTAAGCTCCTCTTCGGCGTCGACATCGAGATCGTCGGCCAGTTTGCCGTCGCGCATGAAGACGAACGCAAATAGCGCCGACACGACGACGCACGTCAGCCACGGCACGACGATTCCCCAAAAAACCCAATCGGGCCACCCGAAGTAAAACTTCATTCCGGCGAGCGACTTATCCAGCGGGCGATTGTAGCCGTAGCGATAGCAATAGCTCACGCTGTAGACGAGTGCCGTACACCAAATGAGCAACGTCCAGATCGCCTCGCGGCGTGAACTGGTCACTACGGGATCTTCGTTCGGGTGCTTCATCGTGGCGAGGGCCGGTGGTTCTGGTGCTCAAGGGCAACGCGGCCGTGCCGCTTCGAAGGAAGCGAGCAACGGCGAGCCCCGCCACGATAAACCTGCGGCTCGGCCGATGCAAGCGCGAGTCGAGAGATAAGTTCGGCACGAGGCATGTTAGGAATAATCGTTCGAGTCTACGCGATAAGATCGTGCTGCATGTCGGGCGAAGGCAAACTCGGCGAATCGTTTCCGAGGTCGTAGAAACCGACGGTGCTCCGCGGCTATTCTAAAGAGACGACGAGTGTCATCAAAAACGGCGCATATTGCGTTATCGATCAAAAGGCCCGATATGTCTGCTCCGCAAGGAACCGTAGCCGATCGACTGACGAAAACGAAGCAAGGCTTGCTCGATCTGACTTTACGCAATCGTCTGCTCAATACGCCGCGGAAAGCGAAAGGGCGCAATATCGAGATCGTCGGCGAACGGGCCGAAGATCTGTTCCGACTGCTCGTTACCGAGAAGAAGAGCTTTGCTTTCGCTTCTCGTCTCGGCGCGAAAGACGACGAGGAGCCGAAGAAGGGAAAGAAATCTTTTCGCGATGCGCCGCAAGTCGATTTCGAATCGAAGAACGCCGCCGGCGAAGCGTCGACGGCCGCGGAAGCCGAGGCGGCAGCGTCCGACGACGATGCCGAGCTGCGGCTCTACCAACCGGACGAAACGGAAGCCGAAGCGACGAAGCGCCACACCGACAATCGACTTCAAACGGGTCTCTCGTCCGAAGCGTTGCAGAAGCGCTTGCTCGGTCTGTTCTACGATGCCCGCACGTACGAAGAGGAGCAGGGAGTCAACATTCTGTATTTGGCGCTGGGCTTCTTGAAATGGTACGAGCCTGAGAAGGCCGATCAAGCACGTTACGCGCCGCTGTTGTTGATCCCGGTCGAACTGAGTCGCTCGGATGTCGGCTCGAATTTTCGCTTAAGCTGGCGCGAGGAAGAAACGGCTACGAATCTTTCGTTGCAAGCGAAGCTCTTCGCCGACTTCGGCTTGAAGTTCCCCGAGGTGATCGAGTCCGACGAATTCTCGCCGACGGCCTACTTCGATGAAGTGCGCCGCGCGATCGAGGGGAAGGCCGGTTGGGAAGTTTTGCCCGACGACATGCTTGTCTGGTTCTTTTCGTTCACGAAGTTTCTGATGTACCGCGACCTCGATCCGGCAACTTGGCCCGAGGCTGCGTCGATCGAGAAGCATGCGCTGATCTCTTCGTTGCTCGGCAACGGTTTCCGGCCGCAGCCGCCGTTCTGTTCCGAGACCGATCGATTGGATACTCTGCTGACGCCGCTCGATCAGACGCACGTCGTCGATGCCGACAGCTCGCAAGCGATGGCGACGGAAGAAACGAGGCGCGGGCAGAACCTTGTCATCCAAGGCCCTCCCGGCACGGGAAAGTCGCAGACGATCGCGAACATCATCGCGACGGCCGTAAAAGCAGGCAAAAAGGTCTTGTTCGTCGCCGAGAAGATGGCGGCTTTGAGTGTCGTCAAACGGCGGTTCGATAACATCGGCCTCGGCGACATCTGCTTGGAACTCCATAGCGCCAAGGCCAATAAGCGGCTCGTTCTTCAAGAGCTCGAACGCACGCTCGCACTCGGAGCCCCTAAGCAAGAGTACACCGAACAACAAGCGACCTCGCTGGCGAAGCTGAAAGATCGGCTGAACGCCCACGTCGCCGATTTGCATGCGCCGCTCATGCCCGCGGGCCTGTCTCCGTTTAAGATCCTCGGCGACGTTTGTCGGTTGCAAGCCTCCGGTATTCAAACGACCGACTTCGCACTGGTCGAGCCATTGAAATGGACGCCGGATGCCGTTGCTGAAAAAGTGAATTTGCTCCGCAATACCGCGACGCATATTACCGACATCGGTGTTCCTGCGCAGCACCCCTGGCGCGGCGTGATGCTCGAGGCTTGGCTGCCGATGAACGCACCGCGATTGCAGCAGCGCTTGCCGCCGCTGGTCGAACGACTCGGCGCTTTGATCGCTACGAGCGATACGCTAGCCGTTGAACTGCATCAACCGCAGGGCGCGCGCTCGATGTCCGAAACCGCAGGGCTGGTTCGAATGGTCGATGCGTTGGCGAAAGCGCCGGCGATGGATCGTGCGGCGATTGCCGACGCGGTGTGGGACAAGAATCGTGAGTTGATCACGGCTTTAGTGGAAGCTGGCTTTACGCTCGGTGATACCCGCGCGAAGCTCGAGCAAGTGTTAAGGCCCGAGGCGTGGACGCGCGACATGACCGAGGTGCGCGATGTGATCGTCAAGTACGGTCGCATTTGGTATCGCTGGTTTTTCGGCGTTTATCGGGCCGCGATCGCGTCGTTTCAAGCCATTCTGATCGGCCCGCTGCCGAAACACTTCGACGACCGCGTCGCCATTCTCGATGCCTTGGCACGTCGACAAGCGGCGCAAAAAAAACTCGGCACCGAACAGCAAACGGCCGAAGTCGGGCGCTCGGCTTTCGGGAGTTTGTGGACCGGTGAGAAATCCGATTGGGGAGCGTTGCGAGCCATCGAGCAATGGGAAGCGGAGTGCCGTACGGCAGGAATCTCCGCTCCGCTACGGGCCGCGATGTCGGGCCTGCAACCCACGCCGAAGGGGCGGGAGGCCGCAAACGTCGTCGCCGCCGATGCGCAGAAGTTGCTCGCCGATGTACGCGATGTCTTTCAGGAGTTGAAGCTCGATGTGCCCAGCGGCTTCGAGCGCGCAACGCTTGAGGAAGTGCCCCTCACCGCATTGCGAGATCGGCTCAGGGCGTGGCAAGGAGAGTTCGAGTCGCTGACGAAATGGATCGCTTACCGGCATGGTCGCGCCGCTCTAGAAAAAGAAGGGCTCGGCAACTTACCGAGCATGTTGGAGGGGGGCACGATCGCACCGGCGGCGGCAGTCGATCAGTTTACGATGGGTTATTTCGAGAGTCTGATTCGCGCCTCATTCGCGGCTCGGCCAAGCCTTGCGCAGTTCGATGGGAAGTCGTATGCTCAAGTTCGCGAGCTTTTCCAAGCCGCCGACCGGCAGCGGATCGATCTTACCCGGCTCGAAGTCGCCGCGGCCCATCATCGTTCAATTCCGACCGGAACTTCGGAGCTCGGCGAACTTGGAATCGTGCAGCATGAAATCAAGAAGCGCAAGAATCATAAGCCGATACGCCGGTTGATCAAAGAAGCCGGCCGCGCGATCCAAGCGATCAAGCCGGTGTTCATGATGAGCCCGATGTCGGTCGCGCAATATCTCGATCCGACCAGCACGACTTTCGATCTGCTTGTGTTCGATGAGGCGAGCCAGGTTCGGCCGGAAGATGCGCTCGGAGCGATTGCGCGTGCCGGGCAAGTCGTCGTGGTCGGCGATGATAAACAATTGCCGCCGACTCGATTTTTCGACGTGTTGGAAGGGAGCGATACCGAAAGCGAAGAAGGTGTCGATGATTTCAACGTCGGAGATCTCGATAGCGTGTTGGCGCTTTGCAAATCGCAACAGATGGCCGAACGGATGTTGCGCTGGCATTATCGAAGCCGTCATCAATCGCTGATCGCCGTCTCGAACCATGAATTCTACGACGACAAGCTGTTCATTTTTCCTAGCCCCCTACGCGCCGCCGGCGAAGGGTTGAAGTTCAATCTCGTTAAGGAGGGCCGCTTCGATCGTGGCGCTACGGCGACGAATCGAATCGAAGCGCATGTCGTGGCGGAAGCGGTGATGAAACACGCCCGCACGCAGCCGCAAGTCTCGCTTGGGGTCGGGGCGTTTTCCGTCAGCCAACGCGATGCCATTCTCGACGAGCTCGAAGTTCTCCGTCGCGACTCGAAGGACACGGAAGAATTCTTTGCGACCGGTGGGCCGGAGCCGTTCTTCGTGAAGAATTTGGAGAACATTCAAGGAGACGAACGAGAAACGATTTTCATTTCCGTCGGCTATGCGCGCGATAAGTCCGGCTCGCTGGCGATGAACTTCGGCCCGCTCTCGAACAAGGGAGGGGAACGACGCTTAAACGTGCTGATCAGCCGTGCCCGAGCCAGTTGCGAAGTGTTCTCCTCGATCACGGCCGACGATATCGATCTCGGGCGAGCTACGGCGGTTGGCGCGAAAGCGTTTAAGACGTTTCTCCAATACGCGCAAACCGGTTTACTCGACGCCGGCGCGACGACCGCCTCGCGTTTCGCAACCGAGTTCGAGCGGCAAGTGGCCGAGGCATTGCACAAGGCCGGCTATCAAGTCGAAGCACAGGTCGGAGTGGCGGGCTTCTTCGTCGATCTGGCAGTCGTCGATCCGGAACTGCCCGACGGTTACGTGCTCGGTATCGAGTGCGATGGTCTGCAATACGATGCGGCGCGCTCCTCACGCGATCGAGATCGACTGCGACAGCAGGTGCTGGAAGATCGTGGTTGGAAGATTCATCGGATCTGGAGCATCGATTGGTTTAACCGCCCGAAAGAGCAACTCGCCAAGCTCACGACGGCGATCGATGCTGCGAAGGCCGCGGCGCTACTCGCGGCGAAGTCGAAAGCCGAGGCTTTGAAAGCGGAAGCGGAAAAAGCGAGGCTCGTAAAACCGCAACCGGCGACGGTGGCGAACGTCGCACCGGCGGAGAATAAGCCGGTTGCCCCGACGAAAACCGTGGTGCCCGTCATTGCGCGTGAAGAGCGACAAGAGGCCGCAGAGCCGAGCGTTCCTTATGAAGAAGCGATCTTCAAAATCAGCGGCAAGCAATCGATTCCCGACATGCCGCTATCGACATTGATGGAGTTCGCGGTGCGTGTCGTGCGCGTCGAAGGGCCGATTCACGAAGAGGAAATCGAGCGCCGGTTGGTGTCGCTCAGCGGTGCGTCGCGCACCGGAACGCGTATCGCTCAGGCCGTGGCGGCGGCTTTGGCCGAGGCTGTGAAAGCGAGGGCGGTCGTTGTCGATGGTGGTTTCTATCGGCCGGCCGAGCAGACGATCGTGCCGATTCGCAATCGCGAGGATGTGACATCGAGCGGCTTGAAGAAGCCCGAGATGTTGCCGCCGGCCGAGATCGAGCGGGCCGTAAAAGTATTGATCGCGGGTCATCTCGGCGTCGTGGACGACGAGTGCATCGTCGCGGTTGCCCGAATGCTTGGTTTCAAGACGACGACACCCGCCCTGAAAGAGGTCATCGCCGGCAGCTTAGAACGATTGGTTACATCCGGTAACGTCGTCCGGAAGAACGACACACTTCATCTCGCACCGTGAGCCTGGGAAACTATCGATATGATGGACGCTTGGAAATTAAAAACGAAATCGATCGTCGGCCCTCTCGATGGGCCGCATCTGCTGATTACCGGCGGCGTGCATGGAGATGAGTTCGAGCCGATGGCGGCGATACGCCGACTGCTCGAAACGATCGATCCGGCACAGGTTCGCGGACGAATTACGTTGGTGCCGGTCGTCAATGAGCCGGCTTTCTTACGTGGCGAACGAACGGCCGAAGACGAACTCGATCTCGCGCGCACCTGTCCCGGTCGCGATGATGGCTCGACGACCGAGCGTATCGCGGCAGCGCTGAGTCGCTTGATTCGCGAAGCCGATTTCTATATCGACCTGCATACCGCCGGCACCGTGTTTCAAATGCTTCCGTTGGCCGGCTACGTTTTGCATGAAGATCCGAACATCCTCGCTCAGCAGCGTGTGATGGCTCGGGCTTTCGGCCTGCCCGTGGTTTGGGGAACGAACGGTCGACTGCAAGGTCGTTCGCTTTCGATCGCGCGCGATGCCGGGGTGCCTGCGATTTATGTCGAAAACGGCGGAGGCGGGATGTGCGATGCGCGTCGTGTCTCCGAGATGGTTGAAGGTTGTCGCAACGTCGCTCGGGCCTTCGGCATCTTAGACGATGGTTCGCTCCAAGAGTCGACGCCGGCGGCACCGGAGCCGTGTCGATATTTCATCGAAGACGATCGGGACCAGAGCGGGCATTTGCAAGTGCAGAGCCAAGCACCGGTCGCAGGATATTTCGCGCCGCGCGTCGCACTTGGCGACGTAATCGAACGAGGTCAAATCATCGGCACGATTACCGATCCGCTCGGCGAACAGGCCGTCGATATCGCAGCATACGACTCCGGCACGGTTCTCTTGTTGCGGACGTTTCCTACGGTGCGCGCAGGGGATCCGCTGATGGTCGTGTTGCCGATCTCGGAACCGGGCACGGCGACGTTCGCGCGCGAGGCTTAGAGCCCGAAGCAGAGCAAAGCTTCGCGCGTTCGGACGAAGAGTCGGCCGTCGGCGATGGCCGGCGTGGCGACGATCGAGCCGTCGACCGTGTTCTTTGCCAGCACTTCCAGTTCGGGCGTGTCGTTGAGCACGACGATGGTGCCGTTTTCCCCGGCGACGTATATCTTTCCGTCGCCGTAAACCGGCGATGCGAAGTAGTCGCCGCCGTTCTCGATGCGCTTCGGCCCCCACAGGAGCTTGCCTGCGTCCGTTTCGAAGCAAGTGGCGATGCCGCCGCATTTCACTAAGAGCATCCTCCCGGCGACGACCATCGGCGACACGATGTGGTCGGTGTGCTTCGTCGAATGACGCCATAAGACGTGCGTTTTGGTTACGTCTCCTTCGCCTCCGCCGCGCACCGCCAGCACGTATTCATCGGCCGGATTCGCGGAGTCGAAGCTTGCGCCGGCGGAGTTGCCCGGCGGCAGAAACGCTTTGTCGAGCTCTTCTCCTTCCAGTGCGCCGTCGCCGTTGAGGTCGCCGCGGGCAAACGTTTTCTTGAAAAACGCTTCAGGCACTTTCTTCTTGCCGACGAAGGCCTGCAACTCTTCTCGCGTCACTTTGCCGTCGCGATTGTTCGTCTGCCATTGATCGATCGACGCGATCCATTGCCTGGCGACACCGCTGCTTTGGAGGGAGATGTAGACGATCCCATCGCGACTCACCGGCGTGGTCTTGATATTCCGCAACAGCGAACGGGCGAACCACTTGCGGCGGCCGGTGGCGAGATCGTAACCGAGCAGCATGCCGGTCCCTGCTACGACGAGCTCATCACCTTGCGGCGTGGTGTTGATGATCGGGTGCGAATAGCCGGCGCACATATCATCGCGATCGTCTTTCCAGCGGAGCTTTCCGGTCGCTTTGTCGAAAGCATAAATAGCCGGCGAAAGATCGTCGTCTTGGCAGAAGATCAGGAGATCGTCATGCAAGATGGGAGACATGCCCGGCCCCCACTTGAAGACATAGTACGGTTCGGGCAACTCGGCTTTCCAACGATCGGCGCCGGTCGCGGCATCGACGCATTGCATACCGAGCGTCGCGAAGTAGAAGTAGACGCGCTCGGCATCGGCAGCCGGAGTGGTCGACGCTTGGCTGTTCGTCATGTGGACGTCGGGCAACTCACCGGTCGGCCAAGTCCGTTGCCAGAGCTTCGCGCCTGATTTGCCGTCGAATGCCGTCAGGGCGACTTCGTTCGGCCCGGTCATCGAAGAGATGAACACGCGCCCCGCTGCGATCGTCGGAGAGCCGACGCCATCGCCGAGCGGCGCAGTCCATTTGAGGTTCTCCGTCGCCGAGAATGTCGCCGGCAAGGGAAGTTTCGACGTCGAAATTCCCGAGCAGTTCGGGCCGCGGAATTGCGGCCAATCTTCCGCCACGGCCGGCATTGTCGAAAGCTTAGGCGCAAATAATACAAGAGCGACGATAACAATGCGTCTAAGCCTGTCCGCGATAGTGCGAACCATATTTCATTTTCCTTCGTAAATCGGAACGCTATCGGAAGATGCAGCAATAAGCTTGCCTTGTTGGAGAGCTCCAGTCAAACATTCTCACCAAGCGTCCGTTTTCTATTTTCTATTTGTTTAACCAATTCGTATTGGATATCGCTGTGCGTTAGGATGACGCGCATAAACGACATATCGCGAATCTTTAATGGAGATGAGCATGATGGGCATGCGGAGGGATGGCAATCCAAGCACCGGGCTCTTGAAGGCAATGTTGCGCATCATTCATCAACGCGGACCGTCAAGACCTTTCCGATCCAACGAAATTACTAAAATTCTCTTAGATCAGGAGTTCTGGAGAGACACCACAGCGTCAACTCCAGCACGTACCGTAAATAGTTACTGCTCGACAAACTCAGACTATTTCGACAATATCGGCAGGGACGTATATCGACTACGAGAGTCCCTTTGGAAGAAGACGTTAGCAGAGTTAACAATTTGTAGGCCTAGCAACGCAATAGATTCCTCCTTTATTCGTTAGTGAATCCGAATGCGATAGGTTGGAGATGGCCCCTTAGAAAACGCCGACCATGCGCAGCCCGGCAACGGCGGCGAAGGTGAGCAGCAAGCTATCGAACAAGCGCTGCGGGATGTAATGCACGAGCTTTCGGCCGACAAGCAGGCCCGCCACGACGGCCGGCGCAAGAGTCAGATTCAGCGATAGAGTGTCGGGGCGAATGAGCCCGAGCCCGGTGCTGAAGGGAATTTTCAGCACGTTGATGATGAGAAAGAACCAAGCGCTGGTGCCGACGAACTCGTACTTGGGCAAGCTCACGGCGACCAGGTAGATCGCCACGATCGGGCCCGCCGCGTTCGCCAACATCGTCGTCATGCCGGCCGTGAAGCCGAGCGTCCAGGCGAAAGCACGGGCATGCGGGATCTCGGAAAACCAAGCGGGCTTCCACATCCGGGCTGCTTGCAGCACGGCCAAGAGCAAGATGATCGCGCCGATGAGGGGCTTGAACGTGGTGTCGTCGAGCCGGCCCATCATCCACCAGCCGACGACGACGCCGACCACGGCCGGCGGCAGGATTCGGCGTATGTAGTCCCAGCGCGCATGCCGACGAAACACCGACACGGCGGTGACATCGCCGACGATCAGAAGCGGGAGCAGGATCCCGGTTGATTCTCGCGCTCCGAACAAACCGGAAAAGATCACGATGTGGAACAGGCCGAAGCCCGCGAAGCCGCTCTTCGAGATACCGATTCCGGAAGCGGCGACGAAGGCCAACGTCCATTGCCACGCGGTCAGGTCAGGCATTGCGTTCGGCCGATCACGAAGTTTGGAAAATGAAGTTGCGACCGGTGAGCCGCCGACGCGGTAGTCTACCGGATGTCGATACTCGGCGTGGCCGTGACGTTCAAGTGCCGTACGAATGCGGCGACATTCGCCAACCGCCGACCGGCACGACCGGGAAGCTCTGTCGGAAGCGGGACGACTCCTTCGGCGGCGAGTTGTTCTTCGAGCGTGACGAACCGGCGCTGCGGATCCAGATCGACCGATTTTAGGACCAGCGTGCGGCAGAAGTCGGCATCGGTCTGGGTTAGCAAACGAGCGGTGCCGGGGTTGTAGACGGCGAGGATTTCGTCGTCGTCGATGAACGAACGCCAAGCTTCGCGAAATTCGGAAATCGTCAAGGCTTCGGCGAAGTCGGTCTCGCTGAGTTCGAGATGTTCGAGAAACGTGTTTGAGAAGGGAGCGGCCGGTCGGAGCGTGGCTTGAAAGCGTTCGCCGGTGCTCAACCGCTCGGCGACCCAATAGACCGGTGCTCTCGCACGGCTTTCGCTTCCACGACCTCCGATCGAGGATTCTCCGTAGGCGACGACGACGTTCCGCAAGTCGCCGAGTAGCGCCGAGGGAATATTCTTCGGAGTGATCCGATGACGTCGGATGTGTCGCCGGCCGTACTCCGCTTTGGGATGCGCCAATTGGCGCTCGACCATCGCATCGAATGCTCCGATGAGCCGATCGAGGTCCGGCGTGTCGGGCTCCAACGCCAATAGTGCGGCGACGGTCGCTTCGACCGTGGAAAGGGAAATCGCGTCCGGTTCGCGGCGAATTCTGTAGCGCCCAGGCATCGTCGGCGCAAGCCGAAAGCGAGGCAACGTGCCGAGGATCGGAATGTCGCGCATCATCGTTTTCGCATGATGCCAGGTACCGTCGAGAATGAGGAGTTGCTGCGGGCGTCGGTCGACCGGCAAATCGTCGAGGAGCGCGGCATCGCGACCGGGATAAAGAATTGCGGAGTTTGGCTGGAGAGCAAGCCGCGCTGCGATGCGATCGGTTTGATCTACGAGGAGCGTGGAATTCCGTAAGGCTCGGCTGACGATGCGGGCCGTATTAAACGGATGAAATCGCTCGCGCACATGCTGCAAGATCACGATCTCAGTCCGGTTTGCGATGCTGGGAATCGCGGCGCAAAAGCAATCGCCTCGGGGACGAAAACAGCCGTAGCAACGGTCGCGCGAGATAGTCATGGTGCGACAAGAATACCCGATGCACGGGATTCGTCGCAGCCTCAAGTCGCAGGAACGCGCCTGTCGGGCTTACGCCGACTTCCGCTTGCCGAGCGGCTTCGGCTTCGATTTCGGCTTTGCCTGCGGAGCGACCAAATGAAGTTGCTTCGGATCGACGATCCAGCCGAGGCACTTCTCCGTGCCGCAACGGCAGGGGACGGCGTCTTTCGCTGCCCAGCCATAGGAGATCGTCAATTCTTCGCCCAGCTTGATGCGTCGCAACGCACCGACGAACATCCGGAGATGCTTGCCGCGCTTCCGCTCGTCGGTGAAGAACTCGGCATTGGGGCGGCAAGAATGGTTTAAGAACCGAAATGGCGCGGCGGGATCGAGCGTAAAGGTGTCGTCCAAACCGATCGCGTATTCGTCTCCCTCGCCAGCCAATACCTGACCGCGGACTTCGCCGATGATGTCGCCTCGTTTGAATTCGTGTTCGGCAAAAACGCCTGATCCGACAAACGAAGCGGCGACGGAAACCTTAGCTTTCATCATGAATCCGAATGGTTGCTTCTTGCAAAATACTTCGAGTTAGCGGGTAGCCGAAGGCTTCGTCGCTAAGTCTGCGAGGGGAGAATCTTATGTGTTCTCGCCTTAGTTTCAAGATGTTCGGCAGACTTACTGAAAATTGGAGCAGGCTGCGATCCCTTCAACGTCCGTGCGAAGCCGATGAATCGAACGGATCGGAAATTATCGTGATCTCTCAGTTGATTCCTTCGGAAAATAGGGTGCGAGAGCGAGGTCGGCCGACTAGATTATATGGAATTCTCTCGCCCAGCCGCGACGTATTCACGGCTGGCCGAGCCCCGCTAGACGTTTGCTTCCCGCCTTCTTCGCTCCGTTCGTTCTACTGTTTGTCCCTCCTGCACTCGTTGAGTTTGCTCGTCGAGTTTCCCCTTCGGGGCTTTTCCGGTACTCGTCATGTTTTCGACGGAGTTGAACCCGAACTACTTTGCCGCGCCGCTCGCAGCGGTCGTGTTGCTAATGGCGGTTTGGGCCGAGCGAATCCATAGTCAGCGTTCTCGGGCCGTCGGCTGGCTGGCATTCGGGCCCAGTGGCGCACCGCGGCGTTGGACGCGAGCCGTACCGCTATTGCGCGTCGTTGCGGCGACTGCCTTGGCTTGGGGATTCACCGTGCTCGCTATCTCTCCGACCGAAGGACTCGACACGACCGGCAATACGACCGAAGAAATCAAGCCCGAAGACTTACAGCGGGTTATCCTCTTGCTCGACGTATCGCCCAGCATGGCGATCAGCGACTCCGGCCCGAACCGCGATCTGCAACGACGCGCGCGGGTGCTGCAAGTGATCGAAGGAATCTTCCCCCGCATCTCACTCGGGCGAACGCGGTTCAGCATCATCGCGTTCTTCTCTTCGGCCCGACCGGTGGTCGTCGATGCCTTCGATACGTCCGTGATTCGGAACGTGCTCGACAATTTGCCGCTCGTTTGGGCCTTCGAGCCCGGCAAGACGGACGTCATCGCAGGGATTCAAGCCGCGGCCGATATGGCTCGCGATTGGACTCCCAAAAGTACGACTCTGATTCTTTGCACGGACGGTGACACAGTCGATTTTAGTCAGATTCCGAGGCTGCCTCGATCGGTTCATCAAGTGCAGATCTACGCCGTCGGCGATCCGATTATCGGCACGATCATCGACGGCCACGACTCGCGGCAGCAAGTAGGTATTCTTCGCCGATTAGCGTCGGAAATGGGTGGCGCTTACTACGATGTGAACAATCGCCATGTGCCGACATCGGCGCTCGCGCAACTGGCGATCACGCCGCCGCAGCCCGCACGGCGCGGATTGACTTGGAAAGATTTGGCTTTGGTGGCGGTTGCCGTTGGAGCGGCGTTGTTCACACTCATTCCGCTCTTATTGGAATACTTCGGTAGTAGTTGGAACGCCGAACGCGAGCTCCCGGTTTCGCGACGCCGCGAGGACGACGACGATGAGCCGGTAGTGCCGACGATACCGATGCGTGAGCCGGAGGTGGTCGCATGAAATACGCTAAGCAAATCAAGAAGTGGTTGGTGTTGTTGTGGTTGCTCGTTCCGGTCGCGTTGTTGAGTTATCACTTCGGCCCCGGCCGACAGGCTCTTGCCTGGCAAGATGCGGCGAAGCTTCGCGCTAAGGCCGGCGCCGCGGAAACCGCAGGGCATTGGGAACAAGCGGTCGCGGCGTATGGCGAAGCGCTCAGTGCGGTGCCGTCGTCGAACGACGATGCCTCGGCCGTGGCGATGTCGCGCGATCAACTACGGCTTTCCCAAATTCGGGCCGCCTTTCAACTCGGCAAACTCGCCGACACGATCGCCGACTTGGAGCAGTTCGTGAAGCAGACGGAAGCGACGCATGGGCCGGCGTCGCCGGTTACGCTCGACGCTCGCGACCTGCTCGGTCGGGTTCACTATCAAGCGATGGCCGCGCTTCGGCTCGAATCGGCCGAGAAGCAAGTTTGGATGAAACACTGGGAACTATCGCGGCAGAACTTTCGTTTCCTCGCGGAGCATAGCCCGGCGAGTCGCAACGGCTTGGATCGGAAGAATCTCGAGGTGGTGATCAAGTCGGCGAACTTGCCGCAACCGCCGACTCCGAGCGGCGGCGGAGGAGGGGGAGGCGCCGCACTCGCTTTCGTTCGGCCGACTCCGCCGACCACCGGCAGTGGTGTGGCACCGCCAGACAATCGTCCCCGCGCTCCGACGCTCAACTCCAGCGAGTTGACGCCCCCTGAGTTCGAATTAGGTAATTAAAGTTCGTCACGCATTCGTTCGAGATCATGAGATGTTGATTTCCATGTTGAGACTTCGCTTACGCACGATCGCCTGCTTCGGCTTGGTTCTAGCTGCAACGAACGCGCTGCCGGTTGTGGCCCACGCTGCCGACAAAACGGCCGAAGAAAAACAAGCTGAAGCGAAGCAGCTTGAAGCGAAACAGGCCGAACTTAAGCAATTGGAACTCAAGCAAGCGGAAGCGAAGAAAGCCGAAGAGAAGGCTGCCGCTGACGCCAAGAAAGCGGCGGACGCACAAAAGGCCGCCGAGGCTGCAAAAGCGATCGAGGCCGCGAAGCGAAAAGCCGAGGAAGCCAAGCTTGCCGAAGAACGCAAGAAGGCCGAAGAGGCTCGCCTGGCACGCGAAGCGCAACTTAAAGCGGAAGCCGATGCTCGCGCCGTGCGCGAAGCGGCGATGAAAGCCGAGGCCGATGCCAGAGCCGCCGCGCGGCTCGTTATCGACCGCGCCGAAGCGCTTCTTCGAGTCAAAATCTCGCGCACTCCCGATGATGTCTTCCGCGCCGTCACCCGTTGGAACGCCGGTGCCGAGAAGAACGCAAACGAAGAGGAGCGGTTTCTGCTTTATATCCAGGCCGGCGAGTGGGAAAAGTTGCGGGCCTTGATCGCTCCGTTTCCTCCGGAGATGGCCAGCCGGATCTACGTGAAATTGCTCAACGATCTAGTCTGGGGCAATCCGAAGCCGCTGATTCTGCCGACCGATGCACTAGGTGTAGCCGATGCGGCTCCCGCACCGTTGGACGACAAAGAAACGGTGCAAATCGGCCGGTTGTTGAGTTATTCGATCGGTAAGACCGAGACGAAAACGGAACTCATGGCCGCGCTCAGAAAAGGGACGGTTCGGCTCGGCGGAAACGATCCGAAGCTGCGCAGCGCGACGGCACGCGCCTTAGCGGCTGCCGAATTCTGGACCGAAGCGAAGGAGTTCGGCCTCAAGGGGAGCGACATTCCCAGCGTGGTCGCCGACGTCAAGGCAGACACTCCCGCCAAGGTGGCCGATGAAGCGTGGGACCGGCTCGTCGTCGTGTTGCACGATCCGGCAAGAACCGCCGACGAACGAGATGAAGCGCTTACCGGCTTGCACCAAGCGATGGTTCAACTGACGCCGCAAGCCGTCGACGCGAAGCTCGGGGCTCTCTTGCGCGACGGTGCGCATCCGGAGCTCGTCTGGGAAGTCGTCGGACTCATCGGGCGAACGACGGCTCGCGGGCAAGACAATTTCGATTTCGACGTCCGCAGTACCAATCTCGAATTGCAAGAAGCCGCGCTGCGATTGATCGCCGGGAGCAAGCCGCTCGCTGCACCCCCTGCTCGCACCTTCGCCAATCTTTTCGCGCGCAACTGGCTCGCCGAAGCGCAAGCCACGCTCGTGACCTACCCCAACTGGAAGAACGCGCCGCCCGACTACCGCAGTAAGCACCAGCATGTGTCGATCGAGGACGTCTTGCACTCGGCTCCTAACGCGGCTTGGCTCGCTGTGTTGGAGCCACAGTTGTCGAGCGCGGCGAAGTTGACCGTCGCGCGTCTGACGTTGATGTCGGACAACATCGATCGTCTGCTGCCGCAATTGACCGAGTTTGCCGGGCGCGACAAGACGGCTGCCGTTGAGTTGGCAAACGCCTATCTAACGCGTTGGGCTCAGTTGCACGATCCCAACTTCACGCCCGAGGCGCTGCGACAATACCGGCTCGAAGGGCAAGCGATCGTGCTAAGCCGGGCCGAGCAAGAGCAGAGCTTACGGCAATTGGGCGCGATGTTGACCAAGCTCGATGCCGGAACGCGCGCGCAGCTCGACGAAGCGCTCTTGGTCACGGCGTTCGACGTCTGCCATAGCAAGGCCGAGCCTTACACGCGCGACCAAATCATCGAAGTGTTCGGGCCGTTGGAGCAGATACCGCCGACGTTGTTGTCGTCGCTGCTCGACAAAATGCGACAAAAGCTGGCCTTGAACTGGCGCGACCTTTCGGTGCAGCGCGATGCCGCGACCAAACGAGATAGCGGCGACGTTTTTCAACTAGTAAACGACGGCTACGGCGAAGCCGAAAAGATCACGAGCGCTTGGCTCAAGACCCACGCCGACGATTGGCAAGTGAATTGCGTCGCCGGATCGTTTCTTTCCGATTGGGCCGAGTTCGCCTACTTCCAAGCGGTCGCATCCGGCGACGATGCCGATCGCTTCGCCGTCTATTTGAAGCGGAGCGGCGAAGCGCTCGACCGATTCCGCGTCGGCGCGAAATCGTATGCCGCGGCGGTGTCGAAGTTGCCACGCGATGAGTTTTCATTGGTCCCGTATAAGGCGTGGTTCTATGGCCTGCTCGGCATCTCGCACGACGCTGGGATCAATCTGCGCAAGGGTGTGACGCGCGAGGGATTGCAAGAGATCGCGAAGGCGATGCAAAGCTTGCCCAACGGTGCGGGAGCCGTTCACCTCGGCCTCTTTTCGACGATGGTCGCCGACAACGTGAAAGCGAACGTGATCGCCCCGGAAATGAAGTTTCGCTACCTATCGAGCGCGGTCGAAATTACAGGCCGCAAAGGGACCGTTTATCCGGCTCAAGAGAAAGTGCAGTATTACGAATCGTTGTTGAAGGAAATTCGTTTGCGCTCCCGGCTCGACGGCTCGGACAAGATTCATCGTGCCGGCGAGTTCGGCGTCTTCGTGACGTTGGTGCATTCAGCGGACTTGGCGCGCGAAAGCGGCGGCTTCGGTAAATACCTCCAGAACGAAACACGACGCGTCGTCTCGGGCCGAACGATTACCGAGCAACCTTTTTATCGCGACCGGTTCGAGGAGGCGTTGCGCAACGCGCTCGGTGGTTTCTTTGAGATCAAGAAAATCGTGTTCGCCGATCCGAACGCCGGCGCTCGACCCGCGGTAGCCGACGAAGCAGGCGTTGCCGCCGCGCCCGACAAGGCCGTCGCGACGACATCGAAATGGCAAGAAACACCGCTGGCCTATTTGCATTTGGTCGCCAAGGATGCGACGGTCGATCGCGTACCGCCGCTTGAAATCGAACTCGACTTCTTCGACCGCGACGGGAAGGTCGTCATCCCGGTGCCGTCGAATCCGTTGTTGATCGAAGTCTCCGACGCCGCCCCGGCTCGTCGCGCGGCCGCGAAGGTTGCCATCAGCGAGACCGTCGACGCACGGGAACTCGTCGAGCATAAGCGGCTGAAGATGGATGTCGTCGCCTCGGCTCACGGCTTAGTGCCGGATCTGGAAGACTTGATCGATCTCCCAGGCCTCGGCCTGAAGGTATTGAACGTCGACACGCGCGAAGGCTTGAATGTCAGCGAGTTCCATAGCGGCGACGATGGTTTGTACGCAACTTCAGAACGAAACTGGACCATCGAGCTAGACCCAACGCCGCTCTTGCGCGGAGCCGGTAAGCCCGTCTCGTTCGAGTTTCCTAAAGCCAAGAGCAATGAGTTCGCCGTCGTCTATCGGACCTATAAAGACATGGATCCGGTCGACGCGGCCGCTCAACTCACGCTCGTCGAAGGGGAAGAAGCCAAGGCGATCGCCAGGTCGAACTACCTGGCGTGGACGATCGGCGGCATCGTAGCTCTCCTGATCGCCGGCTTGGTTGCGCTGAAGATGTTGCGAAAGAAGCCGGTCGGCGTCGTCGCCGGGCCGCCGGCGTTTGTCATGCCGCGTGAAGCGACGCCGTTTGCCGTTGTCACGCTGCTGCACCGAATTCAAACGAGCCCGGAAGCGCGACTGACCGAGCCGCAACGCTCCGACTTGCGGCGCGAGATCAAGGCGCTGGAGAAGTCCTCCTTCGCGACGGATGCCGGTTCGCGTTCGGCGCCCGATTTGAAATCGCTCGCCGATCGCTGGATTCGCACGGCCTCGCCTACGTAACGCTAAGAAAGTCGGCCGACCGCGGCTTCTTGAAAATATCGAACGGACGCTAAGAACAACGAACGCTAAGAACTCTGCAAGACAACGAGAAAGTGTCCATGAGCATCGCTGAATCGAACCCCCTCGCCTCTTCTCCCAGCGCGTCGTCGCATGCCGCTTCGGCACAGATTCTAGAGATCCGCAAGCGAGTAGCCGACGTCGTCGTCGGGCAAGACGTCGTCGTCGAACGGATTCTCATCGCGCTGCTCACCGGAGGGCATTTGCTGCTCGAAGGAGTGCCGGGGCTCGCCAAGACGTTGCTGGTCAACACCGTCTCGCGAACGATCGGCATGGGCTTCGGTCGTGTGCAATTTACGATCGACATGCTCCCGTCCGACGTCATCGGTTCGGAAATCCTCGATCAATCGACGCACCAGTTCCGCATCCACAAGGGTCCGGTCTTTACGAACCTGTTGCTCGCCGACGAAATCAATCGCGCGGCTCCCAAAGTGCAAGGCTGCTTGCTCGAAGCGATGCAGGAGCGGAAGGTGACGCTCGGCAACAACACGTTCGCACTCCCTGCCCCGTTCCTCGTCATCGCCACGCAGAACCCGATCGAACAATCCGGCACGTTCGAGTTGCCCGAGGCTCAGCTCGATAGGTTTATGCTCTGTCATCGGTTGAAATATCCCACGGCTGAGCAAGAGAAAGACGTCTATCGTCGTCAGCTAAACATGGGCCTGAAGCGACAAGAAGGGGGCGGGGCCGTACCGAAGTCGGCGTTCGATATGATCGAAGATCGGCCGGTTTGCGGAATCTCCGAGCTCGTCGACATGATGGAGCATGTCCAGACGATCCACGTCAGCGATACGTTCACCGAGCATGTCGTGCGCACCGTGCGCCGCACGCGCGAGCACTCGGCGCTCGCGGTCGGTTGCAGCCCGCGAGCCGGGCTCGCCTTAGTTCAAGCGGCGCGAGCCCGGGCCTTTCTACACGATCGCGATTACGTCGTTCCGGAAGATATGTTTGCGCTGGCCGAAGACGTGATCCTGCACCGCATTCGATTGACCTATGAAAGCGTTGCTCGCGGCATCCACGCTCGCGACGTGCTCGAAGAGATCATGCGCGAGTTGTAAGCCCGCAACCATCGTTAACTCCATGCCCTACCAACTTCCCGTCGCGACGAATCCGCGGCGACAATTCGAATTCGAGATCAAGCTGCTCGCCGACAGCTTGAATTTCGGCGGCGATCCGTCGCGGTTTCTCGGCTCCGGGCTGGAGTATGCGCAGTCGCGGCCGTACGAACCCGGCGATCCGGTAAAGCTCATCGATTGGCGCGTCACCGCGCGAACCGGCAAGCCGTTCGTCAAGGAATACGAAGCCACGCGGCAAGTGCCGATCCATCTCGTCGTCGATACTTCGTCGTCGATGTGCGTCGGCTCGCTCGAACGCAACAAATACTATTGGGCCGTGCGGCTGGCGGCGGGCATCGGTTTGGCGGGGCTGGAAAGAATGAGTCCCGTCGGCGTGATGGCCGGCGGCGAGCGCGCCTTGCGAGTCACGCCGACGTTGTCGTCGCAAACCATTATGCAATGGGCCGAAGGGCTCCGACTCTACGACTTCCGCGAACGAACCTTGTTGTCGTCGAAGCTTCGTACTCTGGCGGCTTCGTTGAAGCAGCGTTCGATCGTCTTCGTCTTGAGCGACTTACATGACCCCGATGCTTTGAACGCGCTGGAGTTGTTGGCGACGAAGCATGAGTTGATCGTGCTTTGGCTGCAAGACCCGGCCGAAGCCAAGCTGCCGCGCGGCGGCATCTTTCGGGCACGCGAAGCGGAGACGGGAGAAAAAGCGGTGCTGCACGGCCGGTCGCCGTTGAAGACGGCCGATCGAATTCGCGAGTCGCTCGTGCAGAGTGCGATCGAGTTTCTGCATCTTCCGATCGACGAGCCGATCTTGCCGCGCGTCCGGTACTTTTTGAAGCATCGCAAGTCGCTAGGGCACGATTGATCGGACTTACGATGACGAACCCTCTGCCTCCAACAACGAGCAACCGAACGATCGCGATCGCCGCTGCGCTCGCGCCGCTCGTGATCGCCGCGCTGGTCGCGTTCTTCGTCTTCCGAAGTCGTGCGCACGACGTCACGGTCGGCGTCGAAGGTCGGCGGGTCGTCGAGATCGCCGGGCCACGTCTCGCCGCGCTGCCGTTTACGCCGGGCGATGCGTTGGCCGTGCGAATCGCCGATGCGGAGCCGACCGCCGGAGGCTTTCGCTACGACCTGCGATACATGGCGTTCGGCCCCGGGCAGCACGATCTCGCACCCTCGTTGAAGCGCCCCGACAGCACTTCGCCGGAGCCGCGCAGCGAGTTCGCAATCTCCGTCGCGGCGTTGATTCCGGAAGATTATTCGGGCGAGCTCTATGCGACTCCGACATCTCCGATCGATCTGCATTCGCGTTACAAGCTTTACATGGGCTTGGCGTGGGGCGCATGGGCCTTGCTGCTTCTTCCGCTGGCTTGGTTCGGTCATAAGAAACGTCGTCGCGCGGTGCGCGTGCGTCCGCCGCCGAGCATCGTCGATCGCTTGCGGCTTTTGCTCGCTCAGGCAACTCGCGAGAACCTCACCGTCGAGCAAAAGGCGGATCTCGAAGCATTGTTGCTGGCGTTTTGGTCGAATCGCTTGAAGCTTTCGGAAGAATCGGTGAGCGCGACGGTCGAACGACTTCGGCTTCATCCTCAGGCCGGGGCGCAATGGAACCGCGTCGAACGCTGGATCCATAGTCCCGCGGCTAGGGCGAACGGATCCGCTGCGACGACGCAGGGAAACATCGCGAAGCAACTATTAAGCGATTTCGAAAAGTTGAACTGAGCCCATGATTTTCGCACGCCCCGGATTATTGCCGCTGCTTTGCCTGCCGATCCTGTTCGGCTTTTGGCAATGGTGGCGGCGCGGCCGGCCGGTAGTGCTGCCGTTCGATTTCGGCGAGTTGCGCCGCGGCCGTTGGTTGGATCTTCTCGTTCGCACCTTAGGTCTGGTTCCGGCGGGGATCTTGGCCGTGGCCCTGTTCTTGCTGGCCGAGCCGCTCATCGAAGGGCCGCCGACGTATCCAGCGCAGGTGGCGAATATTCAGATCGCGCTCGACACGTCGGGCAGCATGCGCGACCCGCTCGGCGACAAAGCGAAGAAAGACGGCATGCGGTACACGAAATACGACGCCGCGATGGAAGCGATCACCGAGTTTACGACGTTTCGCAAGGGAGACGCCTTCGGGTTCACGATCTTCACCTCGGGCGTGATGCATTGGGTGCCGCTGACGACGGACCTTTCGGCGATCCGGCTCGCGACGCCGTTCGTCGGTCCGGGCACGTTTCCGCTCAAGTGGTGGGACGGGACGAAAGTCGGCAACGCGTTGAAGGAATGCACGAAGGTGCTCGAAGAGCGGCACGACGGCGACCGGATGCTGATCGTGCTCACCGACGGCGAAAGCCCCGACTTGCAGAACGGCCAAGCGGCGGTGATCGCCCGTGAGTTGAAGGCGAAGAACATCGTGGTCTACATCATTTCGATTCGCAACGGCGTCCCGCCGGAAGAACTGCGTACCGTGGCGCAAATCACCGGCGGCGAAATCTTCGAGTCGGGCGACATGCCCGCGCTGCGCGGAGTGTTTCAGCGGATCGATAGCCTGCAACGGGCGAAGCTCGTCACCGCTCAGACGACTTGGCTCGAGTTCTTTTCGCCGTTCGCTTGGGTCGGCCTGGCGTTGTTGGGGTTGAATCAAATCGCGGCGTTCGGCCTCCGCTTCACTCCTTGGTAGACCGCGGAGCGAGCGAGATTACCGCTTGCGAAATAGATCCGACGACACCAAGAGCTCGATCAGCGTACGCAGTCGGTAGCCGTCTTTCTTGCCGGCTTGGGCAATGGCCTTGATCTGCGCGGCGTCGTCGATCGTCATCACCCGACGCAAGGCGAACGTCGCGAGTTGCTCGACGAACGACTCGGCGAAACGGTCGAGATCTTCGATCAATAGTTGTTTGAATTCGTCCGGACCCTGGAAGGCTCGTCCATCGGGCAGCGTGCCGCTTGCGTTTACGACGGGATTGTCTCCCTGGCCGGTCGTCGCGGTTTCTTCGGTGCGCCAGCGTCCGAGGGCATCGAAGTTGTCGAAGGCGAAACCGAGCGGATCGATCTTACGGTGGCACGAGGCGCAGACCGCGTGCGTGGCATGCGCTTCGAGTTGCATTCGGATCGTCGCTTTCGGATGATCGCTCGGAGTCGGCGCCAGGGGCTCGACGTTCGGCGGCGGCGGAGGGGGCGTCTTGCCGAAGATCGCTTCCGAGACCCACACGCCCCGATGCACCGGCCGGTGCCGCGTGCCGTCGGACGTGAGCATCAGCACCGAGGCCTGCGTGAGCAAGCCGCCTAGATGATCTTCCGGCCGCAGCATTATTCGTTGCAATCCGGTTTCCGCCGGCGGAGGCAAGCGATAATGCAACGCCAAGCGTGGGTTCATCATCGTCCAGTCGGACGCGAGAAACTCGCGCAGCGGAAGATTTTTTGCGAAGACTTCGCCGAAGAAGCCGGTGGTTTCGAGCACCATGCTCCGCTCAAGCCATTTGTCGTAGTCGGGATACATTTCGGCGTCGGGAGGAAACATGCCGACTCGATGCAATTGCAGCCATTGTCTGGGAAACGATTCGGTGAACCGGCTGATTTTCGGATCGGCCAGCATTCGCTTCGTCTGAGCGCGCAAAACGTCGGGAGCGTGCAACGTGCCGGCGCGCGCCGCGGAGAAAAGTTCTTCGTCCGGCATCGAGCTCCAGAGAAAATACGATAACCGTGACGCAAGCTCCCAATCGTTTACCTCGTTGCGATTTCCGGTCGGCGAGCCTTCTTCGAGATAATAGAAGTTTTTCGAAGTCAACACGCCGACCAGCGCCGCGAGATATGCCGAACGGAGGTTTTCGCCGGCGGAGACTTCCCCTTGAAAGATCTTCATGTAACGCTCGAGATCGGCCTCGCTTACCGGACGTCGCCAGGCCCGCTCGGCAAAGCGCTTCAAGCTCGAGCGGGTTTCGACGAGGTTTTTTTCATCGACGGGATACGCTCCCTCCCGTTTTGCTTGGTCGGCGGCGCTTGTGATCGGGCCCTCGAACTCGATCCAATCGACGATCAACATCGGGAAGATCGGCCGGCCTTCCTCGTCGAATAGTTTGTAGCCGGTCGGCTTGGCGACGCGGGGTTCCTTCGTGCCGACGAATGTCGCCGGAGTGTTGCTGAGCGTGTGGCCGTCGGACAGCATCCCGGGCGATTCGTTCATCAAGTTGAAATTCCCCTCAGGCAGGAAGGCTTCGATCTCGACGACGGTCGGCTTGTCTTCCGGAGCCGAGACGTCACGGCCGACGATCGAGCGTTTCAGCCCTTGATGCCAGAGCGCCAGATGCGGAAGTCGGCCCTTGAACGACGGCAGCGCGCTGAGTTGAACTCGGATCCGATACAAACCGGGAGCCGAAGCGGTGACTGCTTGCCGGCCATGCCCCGGCCAGAAAAGCCAGCGCTTGCCGGCCTCGGCTTCCTGTCGTCCCTTTTTCGCCGCCGCCGGCTGCGCGGGGAAGGCCCGTTGCACGATGATTTCCGCGGCCCGAAAGTATCGATCGACGTGCGAGGGCGAAAGGGACAGCATCGAGCCGATCCGCTCGAACCCATGCCAGCGGGGCTCTTCAATAAATGCTCCCGGCAATGTGACATCGAAGTAAACGCCGAGTAGATCGTAGATCGTGTTGCCGTATTCTTCGCGGCTCAGTCGATAATGCGCAACCGGCCCGCGCCGCGCCATGCGCGCGGCTTCTCCGGCTTTGATCGCCGACGAGATCCAATCGACCGCCTGCCCTAGCTCCGAAGGCTTCGGTTGCTGTTCTTTCTTCGGGGGCATCTCGCCGGTGTTCATGCGAAACACGACTTCGTCCCAGCGCTGGGCAACCGCTTGATCGGCGAAGTCGCGCGCGAGCGTATCGAGCCGGAAGTTGCCCTCCTGCTTTTTCGCGTCGTGACAGCGTAGGCAATACGTCGCCAAAAACGGTTGCACGGACTTCTCGAACGACTGCTGCTCGGGTGGCGCAAGGGTCTCGGCAGCCCGCGCGCTCGAGCCGACGAACACGATCAGCAGCGTCGTAACTAGTCGAAGCATGGTGTGTCTCACTTCACGCCGCCGGCTTTTGCGCCCGGCAGCGTCATGCGGACGCTGTAGAGCGAGGTGCGGGCCGTGATGAAGAGCGTGCGGAAATCATCGCCGCCGAAGCAGACATTGGCCGGCACTTCCGGAACGTCGATCTCTTCGAGTTGCTTGCCGTCGGCATCGAAGATATGCACCTTGCCGGCGTGCGTGGTGTAGAGATTCCCTTTCACGTCGAGGGTCATCCCGTCGCTTCCTCCGTCGATGTGGAATAGCTTTTTTCCGAGCTTGCCGTCTTTGCTCACTTCGTAGCAATAGACGCGGCCCGGAAGTTTTCGGATCTCGGGATCGGGGTGTCGCGCGTGGCCGCCGGTGTCGGCGACGTAGAGGCGACTTTCATCCGGCGAGAAGTTGATGCCGTTGGGCATGGCGAGATCTTTGATCACGGCTTCGATCGCGCCTGTCGTCGGATCGAGCTTAAACACCCAGTGGCCGGGAAGCTCGGCCGGTCCGGTCAGCCCCCACGGCGGATCGGTGAACCAGAGCGTGCCGTCGGAACGGACCGCGACATCGTTGGGTGAGTTCAATCGCTTGCCGTCGAACTTATCGACCAAGACTTTAATGCTGCCGTCGGTCTCCGTCCGTACGAGGTTGCGGGCCGCATGCTGACACGAAATGAGTCGACCTTGCAGATCGAGGATGTTGCCGTTCGATTGTTCGCTCTGCCTGAAAACGGAGAGCCCATCGGCTTCGCTCCATTGCATCAGCTTGCTGTTGGGAATGTCGGAGAAGATCAGCTTCTTCTCTGCCGGAATCCAGACGGGACCTTCCGTGAACTTCATGCCGTCGGCGAGCTTTTTCACTTTCTCCCCGGGCGCGACCAACGTCGTGGTCTTGTCTTCGGCAACCACGGTGGTCGCAAGGCACGTTAGCGCAATTACAGTCAAAACATATTTCGGCATCGTCGTTCCTTTGTTTTCAGATCTCTTGCCGGTTGTCTTTCGATTGGCGGATTACGGGCGCACCAGAGTCGATGAGCGTTGCTGATCTTCCAGCGACTTCATTCGTTCTTCCGGAGGGACCGTGACGAAAATCCATTTGTCGCTCTTCACGCGAACGCATCGCCCCGGCCGATAGCCGTCGAGCAGTTCCGTGAACTTTAGGCGAACCTGAATGCCGCTGCTACCCAGCGGCGGGTTCTCGGTCTCTTTCCACTCCAGCACTTGGCCGATCTTCTTGTCGGCACGATGAAACCAAGTGCGCAGCGTCTTCTCGGCCGTGGCGACGCCGAACCCTTTGTTTTGCGTCGTCTTGAGGTCTTCGTACGGCGGCGCTGTTGCAGTTCCGTAGCGAATCGTGCGCTTTCGTCGTCGAGCCAAATATCGGCGACGGTAAATTCCTTATCGCGCGAGCCGGGCGACCAAGTGAGGTTCAGTTGAACGGGCCGGCCGACGACGATGTCGGCGAGATCGACGAGCTTGCGTTGTTTCCAAACTCGGGTCGCGTCGTTGATGTCGAAGATGTACGGAGTATTGATTCCATCTTTGGCCGATTTACCGACAGGCTCGACGTCGATCTTTCCCTTCTCGATGTCCAGTTTCGCCACCTTCCAGCCTTGCCCGCGACGTTGGTAGAAACTGAAGTCGTCTTCCAGCGTCACGGCATGGTTGTGTTTCACCTCATATAGTTTCTGGTCCGGCGGAAGGGGAGGGATCGTGGCTTCTTCTCCGGTCGGAGGCAAATAAAAGTAGCCGTGGACATGTGTGCCGATCGCTAGATCGCGCAGCTCGGCAGGAGCGCCGTGAAACCAAATCATGCCGTAGGGAAGCATGGCGAAGTAGTGGAGCGGGCCGTCTTGGTAACGCTGCCCACCGTCGCCGTCGAGCCGCATGCCCGCCCGACGATTGACGGGATCGATCAGCACTAGCTCACCTGCGAGGTATGTGCCGGAGCCGTGCGGCGGGAACTCATGGGCCTTCAGAACAAGATCGTCTGCCGACGCCGGACGCGCCGTGACGCAGAGCGCTCCGAATAGCAGAGCCGTGAAATATCGAAGCGAATTGCGGATCATGGAAGCAAGACTCGGGTGACATGAAACCCATGTGCCGTGCGGCAAGTGCGCGGGGCGTTCGACAAGCCCACGGCTCGCGCAGCGCGGGTGGATTCGGAGCGAGGCATTTAGGCCGTGATTTCCGAGATCGTGCCGTTGCTGTCGGCGAACTTTTCCGTGCGGACATCCATCTTCTGCGCCATCGTCAGCAGCACATTGCTGAGATGGGCCTTGCTGTTGACCGGGTTGAAGTAAATACCGGCGTGCTTGTCGTAGCCTTTGAAGTCGCGAACGAGATTGTAGTCGACATGCGTGCCGTGCTTCAGGCCGAGTTTGCCGCCGCCGGCGAGCACGATCGGCAAGCTCGCGTTGCCGTGGCTATGGCCGTAGGCCATGCCGCTGCCGTAGAGGGCCATCGTGGAGTCGAGCAGTGGGCCGTCGGCGTCCTTCACTTCGCTGAGCCGGTCGAGGAAGTAGCTGAACTGCTTGACGTTGAACGCATCGCTGTCCAAAAGGTCTTGCAGCAGTTTCGGGTTGCCGTTGTGGTGCGATAGCGAATGGCGATCTTGTTTCACGCCGATTTCGGGCACCGAAGGGCCGCTCCCTTCGTTCCCGGTGCTGAACGTGGCGACGCGCGTGAGATCGGTTTGAAACGCGAGCACGATGATGTCGTACATCGTGCGTAGATACTCGCCGAGGCGTTCCAGCGAGACGTTTTGATTCAAGCGGGCTTGTACGTCGGCCGCGATCTTCGGGCGAGGCGTATCGAGCCAAGTGTCGGCGCGTTCCGTGCGGACTTCGACTTCACGTACCGATGTCAGGTATTGCTCGAGCCGCCCCCGGTCGTCTTGGCCGAGCTTACCGCCGAGCGTGCGGGCTTCGTCGAGAACGGCATCCAGGATGCTTCCGCGGCGTTGCAGGCCGCGCCGTTGTTTGGCGATACCCCCCTGCGGCTCTTCGAACAACTCGCGAAATACGACGCTCGGGTTGCCTTGCGCCGGCAATTGAATGCCGTCGGTGCTATACGCCAACGAATGACCTTGGTTGCTTAACTCCAGCGACGAGTAGCGCGTTTGCGGCGCGGTGACCTGCGCCATCAGCTGATCGACCGAAATCGTGTTTCGCTCCGACTGCCCGATCTTTCCGCCTGTAAGCCAGATGGTGCAGCAATTGTGATGGTTGCCGAGGCCATGCGGATGGTGAAGGCCGGAGATCGGCGTGATGTTCTGCCGGTGCTTCTCGAGCGACTCCAACGGCTTCGACAGCTTATAGCCGGCGCCGGAAGTGGTCATCTGATATTCGATCGTGTTCACGCCGTTGGGCAAGTAGATGAACACGCTTCGCTTAGCGCGCGTCTTCGTCTCGGCAGCGCGAAGCGGACGCATGCAGTCGAGCAGCGGCAAGGCCATCGCAACGCCGAGGCCGCGCAGCATGTGGCGACGATTGAGTAGCCAATTCTGCGACAGGAAGTGAGCCATCTATGATTTCCTAGGTGGGGCAGGCTTCGTGGTCGATTCAAGACTCGATTTTGAAAAACGCGCGAACCGCCGGCTCGCGCGAATGGGTAGTTCATGATACCCGATACCGCGCGCCGAACCCAAGCGATCTCCTCGTCGACCCAAACATCGGCGACTTGGAATTGGCCGTTCTTCCAGTCGAGTGCCTCAGTGGGGTTCAACTGCACGAATTGCTCCGGCGCGAGATTTTTCAACTGGCCGATCCGTCGTCCTTTCCAAATTCGAGTGCTCGGATCGAACTCTGAGCGTCTGATCTCCTTGAAGCCCGTCGACAGTCGTCGGACCGGTCGCGTTTACTTTCAGCTTTCCTTTTTCGATATCGACGGCAATGATTTTCCAGGCTCGTTCGTGACACGAAGAAAAAGCCATTCCGCCATCCTATTTGCTCATCGTACGGTTGGGGCGAGGGTTCCGCCGGCGATGCCGGCGATTTTGGATTCATTTTTCGCACTGGCGACGTATGTCGGGCGTTAAATGCAAGAGCTTCGGCTTTGGCGTCTGCAACATCCGCGATACGGAACTGGCGTTGACCCCCATCGCGGCGGCGTCCTAAAATCCCCGCCGCGCCCCGGTTCGGCAACGACCAACCCAGATCGTTTCCGGCGTCGGCTTTCTTCAGCAACGGACGCTCGGCGAGCGAGTAGTCGGCGGCGGCATGTTCCTAAACGCGTCGCAGGTGCTAGGTATCGGAGCCGATTTTGATTGAGTTCTTCAATGCTCGCGTGGTCGATGCTCCGCTCAGCGAAGAAATCCAAGCGGCGGTCGCGCGCGTCTTGGCCCGCGGCTGGTATGTCTTAGGGCCGGAAGTCGAGCAGTTCGAGGCCGATTTCGCTCGCTATCACGGTGTCGCGCATGCCATCGGCGTCGCCAACGGCACCGATGCCATTGAGTTGGCGCTGCGCGCCGCCGGCATCGGTCCGGGCGATGAAGTGATCACGGTCTCGCATACCGCGGTTCCGACCGTGTGTGCCGTTGAACGCGCCGGCGCGACGCCGGTTTTGGTCGACGTCGACCCGGTGACTTATACCATGTCTCCCGATGCGGCACGCGCCGCCATCACGCCGCGTACGAAGGCGTTGTTGCCGGTCCATCTATACGGTCATCCCGCCGAGCTTTCCGAGCTCACCGCGCTGGCGACGCAACATGGATTGCTGCTCGTCGAAGACTGCGCCCAAGCTCATGGAGCGCGCTACGACGGGCGCCGCGTCGGCACATTCGGCGCAATGGGGGCCTTCAGCTTCTATCCTACGAAAAACTTAGGCGGTTACGGCGACGGCGGAGCCATCATTACCGACGACGACGCATTGGCCGCTCGTCTACGACGCCTGCGCAACTACGGCCAGCGCGACCGCTACCATTCCATCGAGCGGGGCGTAAATAGTCGCCTCGATGATCTGCAAGCCGCGATCTTGGGGGTGAAACTGCAAAGCCTCGATGAGTGGAACGAGCGCCGTCGCCGACTCGCTGAGCGCTACGACGAACGACTCGAAGGGGTCGATTGTCCGCAGCTACGCGCCGGGCAACTTTCGATCGAGCACGTTTATCATCTGTATGTCGTGCGCAGTCGCACGCGTGATGCTCTACGAACCCGCTTGGAAACGGTCGGCGTGAAGACGCAGGTTCATTACCCGATTCCCATCCACCTGCAGCAGGCCTATCACGACCTCGGGTATCGGCGCGGTTCGCTACCGACGACCGAACGCTTGGCTGAAGAGATCCTTTCGCTGCCGCTCTACCCAGGCCTGACGACGACGCAAGTCGACTTCATTTGCGACGCGGTTCGACGAAACGTCAGAGGGGCCGCCTAATGCCATCGTTCATCGATCCGACGCATTGGCAAGGCACGAACGTGCTGATCACCGGCGGGCTCGGCTTCATCGGCTCGAGCTTAGCGATTCGCCTCGCGGACCTCGGTGCCCAAGTGACGCTGCTCGACGCAATGATTCCGGAATACGGCGGCAACCTGTTCAATATCGAGCCCGTCGCCGAGCGCGTGCGCGTCAACTACGGTAATATCTGCGATGAGCACGCGATGAGCTGCTTGGTCCGCGATCAGCAGTATGTGTTCCATCTGGCCGGTCAGGTGTCGCATGTCTTGAGCCTCACCAATCCTTATCCCGACATCGAATTCAACATCAAAGGGACGGCGACGGTGATGGAAGCCGTTCGCCGGCACGCGCCCGACGCGAAGGTCATCTTCACCGGCACGCGCGGGCAATACGGCGCCACGACCGATCTCCCCGTTAATGAAACCGCGTCGACGAACCCCCGTGGAATCTACGAGGTCTCTAATCTCACGGCCGAGAAGATCATTCTGGTTTATCAGCAAGCGCATGGGATCAACTCCGTGCTCCTGCGGCTGACCAACACTTACGGCCCGCGTGCTCAAATGCGGCACTCGCACTATGGGGTCGCTAATTGGTTCGTCCGTTTGGTGCTCGACGACGGCACGATCAAGGTCTTCGGCGACGGAAAGATCAAACGCGACTTCCTCTACGTCGACGATTGCGTCGAAGCGATCTTGATGTCGGCCGTCGCGCCGGAAGCGGTCGGCGAAGTGATGAACGTCGGCGTCGATCAGCCGACGAACTTCCTCGAACTCGCCGAGTTGCTCGTCGAGCTTTCCGGCCAAGGGCGCTGGGAGTTCGCACCGTTCTCGCCCGAACGTCGGGCACAAGAACCGGGCGATTTCTATTCGGACATCAGCAAGATTCGCCGTCTGGTCGGCTGGGAACCGCGCTGCTCGCTCACCGACGGCTTGCGAAGCACGCTCGACTACTATCGGCTGCATCGCGATCGGTATTGGCAGCCGGAAAAGGTCGTGACGCCGCTGTTGCGCGTGGCGGCTTGAAGTGGAGTTGCGCCGATCGAGTTTTCCAGCCCGGATATTTTCGAATGAATGCCGTTGAGTCAACCGCGCAGATCGCCGCCGACGCCGTGATCGGCGAACGCGTGGTCTTCGGCCGTCATGTCACCATCTATCCCGGCGTAACCATCGGCGACGATTGCCGAATCTTCGACAATGCCGTGATCGGTCGGCCTCCGATGTCGGCAGGGAATACCACGCGCGCGGTCGATCGCAGCGCGCGGCCGCTCAGCATCGGGCCCGGCTCGATCATTGGTGCCGGAGCCGTGCTGTACACGGGGATCCAAATCGGCCGGCAAGTGCTGATCGGCGATTTGGCGAGCATGCGCGAAGGCTGCCTCGTCGAAGACGAGGCAGTGGTCGGACGCGGTGTGCAGGTGATGTACGACACGACGATTAAGGCCCGCAGCCGAATCATCGACGGCGCGATCCTCACAGGCAACATGCTGATCGAAGAAGACGTCTTCGTCGGGCCCGGAGTGGTGAGCATCAACGATAACGACGTTTATCTCAAGCGCTTCGGCTTGGCTCCTTTCTCCGTCCGTGGTCCGATCTTGCGGCGCTTTTGCTTGGTCGGCGCCGGAGCGAATCTTGCGGCGGGGGTGGAAGTCGGCGAAGGGGCCATCGTGGCTCCGCAAGCGATGGTCACGCGCGATGTTCTGCCGTGGACGATCGTGGCCGGAGTGCCGGCCGCAGTAAAGCGATCGGTGGAAGAACGAGTACGGCGGCAGATCCTCGAGCACTTTGCGATTCTTGCCGTATAGGAGTCCGCTTAAAACCGGAGTACGAATGAGTTTGGTTTCCATCGTGGTTCCGGTGTTCAACAATTCCGGGAGCCTCGCCGATCTACTAAATCGCTTGGCTCAACTCGCCGGCCGCCATCCGACGGACGAGTTCGAGTTCATCCTCGTCGACGACGGTTCCAGCGACGATTCTTATCGCGTGATGGAACGGTTGGCGGCGCGCGAAGAGCGGCTGACGCTCGTCAAGCTCTCGCGCAACTTCGGTTCGAACGCCGCCATCTTGGCCGGGTTGGAACATGCCGCAGGTGATGCCGTCGGCGTGATCGCCGCCGATCTGCAGGATCCGCCGGAGATGATCGATCAGATGCTCGCCAAGTGGCGCGAGGGGCGCAAAGTGGTGCTGGCGGGGCGCGACACGCGCGACGACCCATGGCTTACTTGTTTGATGGCCGACACCTTCTATAAGTTGTTCCGTCGATTCGCTATCGCGACGATGCCTCCGCGCGGCTTCGACTTCTTTCTGATCGATCGCCAAGTGACCGATCTCGTCGTTGCCACTCAAGAGCGCAACGCTTACCTCATGGGCCTGATCCTCTGGCTCGGCTTTCAACCCGAGGTGTTGTACTACCATCGCGCGAAGCGCGAAACACGCTACGGCCAATCCATGTGGACGTTCGCCCGCAAGGTACGCTACTTTGCCGATGCATTCGTAGCTTTCTCTTACGCGCCGATTCGAGCCGCGACTTGCCTCGGCATTCTCTTTTGCGTGCTCGGTGCGATCTACAGCACCTATATCATCGTCGTGCGGATCGGCTGGGGCATGGCTGTCGATGGTTGGGCCTCGACGATGGTGATGCTGCTGATGGGCTTCGGCGGTCAGATGCTCATCACGGGAATCCTCGGAGAGTATCTCTGGCGCAGCCTCGATGAAACTCGCGGCCGTCCGCGCTATATTTGCGAAAGCGTCAAGCAGGGCCAAGCACATCGCAGGCCATTGCGGATCGGTTGAACGATGTCCTCGACCATGCGCGAGGTATCGCACGGGGACGAACTACAAGCTGCTCCATTCGTAAGAAGTGATTCCTATGTGTGCCGACGCTCTCGCTGTCGCCCGCGATCGCACCACATTTCGCTTCGTGCTGGCGACTTGGCTCCTCTCGACGGCCTTTGCCCTTTGGTTCGCCGTAGGTCTAGGCTTCCGAATTCCTTACGCCGACGAATGGCGCTGGGCCGGAGAAGTGACCGGTCAACAGTCGGAGGGGACGGCGTGGTTTCTTAAGTCGGAGAATTCGCATCGTCTGCCGCTACCGAAGTTGATCTACATCGGGCTGACGCAAAGCACCGGCGATTTTCGCTCCACCGCCGTCGCGAGTGTATTACTCTTGTCGGCATCGTCGCTGGTGTTGATCTTCTGTATGCGCCGCCGGCGCGGGTCGACGAGCCCGCTGGATATTCTTTTCCCGTTGCTGGTGTTGCATGGCGGCAATTATCTAAACCTGATGTGGGGCTTGCAGATCTTCTATTGCTTGAGCACGGCTCTCGCGACGCTGTGGCTGGGCTTAGTGATCGCGAGCGGGCCGCGGCTTTCCTTGCGCGCGGCAGTCGCTGCCGGTGCCTTGCTGCTCGCGTTAGGGTTTTGCGGTGGCCCCGGCATTTGCTTGTTGCCGGCGCTGGCGCTATGGCTCGTCTATGCCGGAGTCGAGCGCTGGCGCGATCCCGATTCGCACTCGCGACGTGACGCCGTCGTCATCATCGCGCAGGTCGTTCCGGCCGGCTTGCTCGTCGTCTGGTATTTTAGCGGCTCGGCCGGTGTCGGATTCGAGACGGAGAGCGTTCGCGTTATCGATGCGCTCCGCGGCGCCGCGCAAGCCGTGACGATCTCTTGCGGCCGCATGGGTCGCGAACTTTGGCCTGTCTCCGGTTTCATCGTCTTCGGCGGGCTCGTCGCTGTATCGTGCTTTCTCGTGCGGAGTTGGCTCCGCCGGCCGGAGGTACGGCTCGAGGTCGTCGGGATGGCTTGCTTCCTCCTCGCGATGGTCGCGCAAGCGCTGGCGATCGGCATCGCGCGCGGTGCGCTTAGCCCCGACTATTGCCTCACCGGCCGCTACACCTTGCTGACCGCGCCACTGCTCGCGGCCTGTGCCGTGTGCGCCGGGCTGTATGCAACACGCAGCGTCGGCCTGAGAGCGCAATGGGTAATGACCGTCGTCGTGTTGGCCGTGGCGATCAGCTATGGCTCCAACGGCGTCCATCACGCGCGCGAATTGCTGGTAAAGACCGAGCGCGTCGAGCGACTCGTGCAAGAGGGAGTCTCTCCGCGAGTGATCGGCGACCGTTGCAGCGCCGAGATGCAAGACTGGGCTCGTTCGCTCGAGATGCATCTCACCTGGCTCCAAGCGGCCGGCCTACCGCCGTACGAACGTCATCCGGCCGCTTCTCCGGCCGAGTTCACCGCGGTTCACAAACTCGCCGACGTAGCTTCGGGCAAGATCCAACGAACCGTGGTCGACGGACGGGTTCGGCTCGAAATCCCGCTACGGATTCCGCAGGATCATCGCGTGGCCTTGATCACCGTACGGACGAAGAACAACCTCCGGAGCCGAAAGCGGATCAACGGTTTCGATTGGTCGCTGACATCGCAGGGAGTTGCGCCGGCCGGCAAGTCGTGGTCGCAAAAGTCCGACGTTGGGGACCCACTCTTTGCGACGCTGCAAGTACCGGTGTCGGAAGTCGCAAGTTCCACAAGCGGCATGTCGCTCGTCTTGCAAGCTTCGGAGCCCGGAATCGATTTTCCGGCCGACACCGATCGAAGCGACATGATCGACGCCTATCTCTACTTCAGCCCGGCTCCGATCACTCAGGCTGAAGCGAAGCAGTCGATTACGAAGTAAGCTCCGGCCGGACGTGCAAAACCGCAACGTCGTTCCGCCGCGCGATAGGTGCCTCGTTCGGCCCGTCTCACGGCGATTTCTCGAAGAGCCGTATAAACGCAACTGCCCGCGCGTCAATAAGTTATGACGCGCGGGCAATCGTTCATGCGGAGAGGGAGGGATTCGAACCCTCGGTACACCTTTTGAGCGTACGACGGTTTAGCAAACCGTTGCCTTCGACCACTCAGCCACCTCCCCGATGCTCTTCCAGAAACATCGTCCTTCCCGAAACGTCGCACCGGCTTGCATTTGCTTTTCGGTACGCTTCATCGGAAGTCGACAATTTTAGGACTTCTTTCGTCATTCGCAAGGGTTTTACATCAAAGGTTTTGCGGACGACCACTGCATTTGACGCAACCGTGGGTGAGGGTTTTCCCCGCCTCCTAAGCCCTTTCGTCGTTTTTCCGACTAACTTCTAGGTTCTCGTTAAGGATCGCGTATTATTGCAAGTCTGGGTTTTTGGGCGAACTGCTGCGACTTTTACGAGAAGCTACGGTCTCTAATGCCATGTGCTCGTCGTCTGCTCGGTGTGTCGATCGGCATTTTCGCAGCGCTCATCGTCGGCAACGGCGGCCTCGTCTCAGGAGCCGAGTTGGCCCTTAGGCTTTCGGCTCGCAACTCCGTGGCGATCGAAGATCTTAAGGCGCATGCGTCGGTCTTGGCCGACGACACCTTCGAGGGGCGCGAAGCCGGCAAGCGCGGAAGTCGCGCCGCTGCGGGCTACATCATCGAAAAGCTCAAGGCTTGCGGCCTGAAGGGGGGGGCGGCCGACGGCACCTTCATTCAACCTTTCGATCGCGAGCATCGCAACTTGCTCGCCGTGATGCCAGGGAACGACGCCGCGCTCAGCCACGAAGTCATCATCGTCGGTGCGCATTACGACCACGTCGGCTACGGCAACTCGCGGAACAGCTTCGGCCCGTACGGTTACATACACAATGGCGCCGATGACAACGCCAGCGGGGTCGCGGCCGTGTTGGAAACGGCTCAAGCTCTCACTTCGATCGGCGGCTTGCGGCGCACCGTCGTCTTTGCCTTTTGGGACGCTGAAGAAGCCGGCTTATTCGGCTCGAAACATTGGATCGCGCACCCGACGGTTCCGGTAGAGAACGTCACCTGCTTCCTCAACCTCGATATGATCGGCCGCCTGCGAAAGAACACGATCGAAGTTTACGGTACCCGCACCGCTGCGAATTTGAGAAAGATCATCAGCACCGCGAATGCTTCCGCCGGCATAGCGATGGACTACAAGTGGGAGATCAAAGAAGACAGCGATCATGCGTCGTTCTTCCGCCGCCTCATCCCGACCGTGATGTTCCACACCGGTCGCCACGGCGACTATCACCGCCCCAGCGACGACGTCGAAAAATTGAACTTCGAAGGGATGCAAAGCATTTGCCGGTTGATGGTCGACGTCGTCATCGATCTCGCAGATTCCGATCAGCGCACTTGGTTTCGGATGCAATCGGTCAATGAATCGGTTTCGGATGCCGGACGAGATGCGCTAGAGCGGCCGATCGCCGCGCTCGGACCACGCTTGGGCATTTCTTGGCGGCCCGGGGTCTCGAAAGATGCCGGTGTCTATGTCTCGAGCGTGCGCGCCGCGGGGCCGGCGGGGCGTGCCGGTATGAAACAAGGGGATCGGATCACCGCCTGGGACGACATCGTGCCCGCCTCCGATGGAGAGTTCGAGCGATTGGTCTTGCGGCAATCAGGGCCGGTGAAGCTGACGATCGTTCGTCCCGGTCTTGCGGATCCGATCGTGGCGACGGTCACGCCGCTCGGCGAGCCCGTGCGCATCGGCCTGAGCTGGGCCCAAGACGATGCCGAGCCGGAGAGCGTAGTCGTGAAGCGAGTCGTCGCCGGTTCTCCTGCCGCGGCTGCCGGGCTACTGGATGCCGATCGCATCTACGAAGTCGACGGTGTGCAGTTCCGCTCATCGGCCGAATTCGAAGCGCTGCTCGAAAAAGCAGGCAAGCGGATGACGTTGATCATCGATCGCAAAGGGATCATGCAGACGCTGGTTTGCGAGCTCGATCGTTAGACCGACGAGCAAGAGCCGATTCAACTGATCGGCCTTCGGCGATGGCCGATTCTTGCCGGCCGAGTGTCCTGCACGCTTGGGTCCGGTGCTTTAGGTGCCGTGAATTCGCCTGGAACGTGCGATCGCTCTGGCGAACTGGAGGCGCCCTTCGGTATCCTTAGAGAGCGAACGAAGACGGATCGTCGGCCTGCGCGATTGCGTCGAAAGATTAAACTCTCGCGAGCGGGCAAAAGGTCTTGTCGCGCTTTTGGCTATCGAAACGTCTCCCGCCGCCGATCTATCGAATCTCGCTCTCACGCGCCGGATGCTGGCCTTGGCGTGGATGTATCGTCGCGGCTGCATTCAGATCATTCTGCTGCAGGGGGTGCTCCTCGGGCTGAGCGTCTTAGGGCTCAGCTTCTTAGGCCAAGCGATCGACGTGATCCGCCATGCCGCGGTGCCGGGAAGTCCGGAACCGTCGTACTTCGGTGGTTGGCATCCTCCTACACATTGGACCGCTTGGCATACTTCGCTGGTTGCCGCCGCGGCGGTGCTGGTGGTCGGCTTGGTCCGAGCCTTGCTGAGCTACGTGCTCGCGGTCGTCGTGGCGCGGGTCGTGCAGATGGGAATCGTCGTCGCGCTGCGAACGCAGGTGTACGACAAGCTCCAGCGGCTCGCCTTTCGCTTCTTCGATCGGCATACGACCGGCTCGATCATCAATCGCGTGACCGGCGATGTGCAGTCGGTGCGGCTCTTCGTCGACGGCGTCGTGATTCCGATCATCATGGTGGTCCTGTCGCTAGTCGTGTATTTCGTCTACATGTTTCGCTTGCATGCCGGGCTGACCCTCGCCTGCTTGTCGACGATGCCGCTCACGTGGTGGCTCTCCGTTCGTTTCTCGCAACGGGTCCGGCCTGCCTACGAGCGCAATCGCGATCTCGTCGATCGGATGGTCCTCACGCTTACCGAGAACATCCGGGGCGTGCATGTCGTCAAAGGGTTCGGGCGCGAGCCGGAAGAGATCGCGAAGTTCAATCGCGCGAGCGGGGCCGTGCGCGAACAGCAGCATTGGATCTTCGACCGCATCAGCATCTTCACGCCGACGGTCGAAATGCTTTCCGCGCTTAATCAAGCCGTTCTGCTCGGCTACGGCGGTTGGCTCGTCATCGAAGGCCGCTTGCCGCTCGGCTCCGGGTTGATCGTGTTCTCCGGATTGTTGCAACAGTTCTCTTCGCAAGTCACGCGCGTCGCCGGCATCATTAATAGCGTGCAACAAAGCCTTACCGGTGCGCGACGCGTGTTCGAGATTCTCGACGCGCCGGTCGAGATCCAATCGCCTGCGCGGCCGGTGCGACGAAAGAAACTGGCAGGCGCGATTCGCTTCGAGCACGTTTCGTTCGGATACGACCGAGCGAAGCCGGTACTGCGCAATATCTCTCTGGCGATCGAGCCGGGCGAGTGCATCGCACTCGTCGGCGCCACCGGTTCCGGCAAGACGACGCTTCAGAGTCTGGTGCCGAGATTCTACGACCCGACGTTCGGACGCGTCAAAATCGACGGGATCGACGTGCGCCGCTACGACCTCGACGACCTGCGACGCAACGTCGGCGTCGTCTTTCAAGAAAGCTTCTTGTTCAGCGATACCATCGCCGCGAACATCGCGTTCGGACGGCCCGACGCGACGCGCGAGCAGATCGAAACCGCGGCCAAAATCGCCGCGGCCCACGAGTTCATCGATCGCTATCCGAAGAAATACGACACGCCGCTACGCGAGGCGGGTTCGAATCTTTCCGGCGGACAACGTCAGCGGCTCGCCATCGCCAGGGCGTTGCTCACGGCACCACCGATTTTATTGATGGACGACCCCACCGCTTCGGTCGACGCTCGCACGGAGCATGAGATTCTCGATGCGATGGATCGCGCGATGCAGGGCCGCACGACGATCGTCGTAGCGCATCGATTGAGCATGTTGCGCAGGGCCGATCGCATCGTCGTGCTGGAAGACGGCGCGATCGTAGATATCGGCACTCACGCCGAGTTGCTGCATCGCCCAGGCTCTTATCGCCATGCCGCGCGCATTCAGGCCGATTTCCAAGTCGACGAGCCCGTCGCGGGGAGTTCGTAATGTCGAACTCGACGACGGATCGCGACGAGCGACGATCGAAGACAAGGCTGCTTGCCAAGAACGTGCCGGTGGTCGATCACGGCGACGAACCCCGCGACGAAGCGGTGCGCCCCTTGCAGTGGTCGCTCATCGCGTGGATTGCGAGTTTTACGCAGGCACATGCGCGTAAACGAAATAGGTTGTTGGTGTTCGTCGTCCTGCGCTCGTTGCAGTTGCCGGTCGCCGCTTGGGCGATCGGGCGGATCATCGAAGGGCCGATCTCGCACGGCTCCATACCAGGCCTGATGTACGGTGTCGGGGCGTATTTAGCGCTCGCGGCGTTCACGAACTTCACGCTTCACTTTCGCCAGCGGTTGGCGCTCGAACTCGGCGAAGCGGTCGTGCAAGACTTGCGCAACACGATTTTCGATCATCTCCAACGCCAGCGCATGGCGTTCTTCAACCGCACGAAACTCGGCCGCATCATCAGCCGCACCACATCCGACGTCGAAGCGGTGCGGGCCGGAATTCAAGACGTGTTCTTCGACAGCATCGTCGGCTCGGGACAAATCCTCGGAGCCGCGGCTTTGATGGCGTGGTACGACGTGCCGTTGTTCCTCGTCGTCGTGGGGCTCGCGCCTGTGCTGTGGTGCATCAACCTCGTGTTTCGCAAACGGCTCAGCCAAGTGCATCGCGAAGTGCATGAGAGCTTCAGCCGCATCACGTCGTCGCTGGCGGAATCGGTCAACGGGATCGAAGTCACGCAAAGCTTCGTGCGGCAAGACGTGAACGCCGAACGCTTCGCCGACCTGATCGAAGACCATTCGCAATACAATCTCAAGGCGGCTCGCACGGCGGGTAGTTTCTTGCCGCTGTTGGAATTCAACAACCAAATCTTTCTCGCGCTGTTGCTCGGCTTCGGCGGCTATCGAGTCTTGGATCCTGAAATACGAATGCCGATCGGCGATTTGATTCAGTTCTTCTTTCTCGCGAATATTTTATTCCAACCGATCCAGGCACTCGGCGAACAATACAATTCCGCACTCACGGCGATGGCCGGTGCGGAGCGCATTCGTGAATTGCTGCAAACCCCAACCGATTGGCAAGACCCGCCAGATGTGATCCGCCCGACGGACCTTGCGGGCCGCGTCGAATTCATCGACGTCACCTTCGGATACGATCCGGATGTGCCCGTGCTGCATGGCATTTCGTTTACGGCGGAGCCTTGCCGGACGATCGCGTTGGTCGGACATACCGGGAGTGGCAAGACCTCGATCATCAATTTGGTCGCGAAGTTCTATTTGCCGACGGAAGGCCGGCTGCTGATCGACGGCCTGGATGTCCGCCACCTCGATACCGATGCATTGCATCATCGACTCGGAATCGTGCTCCAGCAGAACTTTTTGTTCTCCGGCACGGTTATGGAAAATATCCGCACCGGCAAGCCGACGGCCGACGATGACGAAGTGCGACGTGCGGTAGCCCAGATGGATTGCACCGATCTGCTCGAATCGCTTCCGGCCGGCTTCGCGACCGAAGTCGGGGAGAACGGCTGCAACTTGTCGTTGGGCCAGCGACAGATCATTTGCTTCGCGCGGGCCATGTTGGCCGATCCGAGAATCCTGATCCTCGACGAAGCGACCAGCTCGATCGATGTGCTGACCGAGGCTCGCATCCAGCATGCGCTCGCGAAGTTGCTGGCCGGTCGAACCGCGTTCGTCGTAGCGCATCGTCTGAGCACGATTCGTAATGCCGATCTGGTGCTCGTGCTCGATCGAGGCCGGATCGCCGAACGAGGGACGCACGACCAACTCGTGCAAGCCGGCGGACTCTATCGTGATCTTTATCACGAATTCATCCGAGCCACGGCTGCGTAAGCTTCGCAACTCCTGACGCGACGGCGCGAGTTGCATCAGCCAACTGTTCCGTGAAAATCTCGATGGGTTTGCGCAATGGGCATGGAATAGGTTCGGATCGAAACCGGAAAGTATGCGCCGCTCGGTTTCAGCCGCTCGCCGACGTTAAATGCTCGGCATACTACGCATTTTAGGTGACGAAGCTCGCAGATTCGTCGAAAACGGCAGCTCCATCGCGAGGCCGCTTTCGAGTATTTGTGCGGCTCCGAACTGCGGCTCCGACGATTAAAGAGAAAAGCCGGCGAAATCTTCGCGCCACGCCTAGAATGAATTCGAGTAACTCGCGGAGGCGTTTCGTAGGAGAGTTTCCCCATGTCCGTCAATGAATTGTGGTTCACGGCGATCGTCGTGGCACTCGCGGCTTGCGTCGTCGGAGTGACGGTATGGCGGCGCCGGCCGACGCGCGCCATGCGCGACGCGCAGAGCTTCGAGCTTTTGCGCCGCAGCTTTCATCGCGAGCGCGAACGGGTCGAAGCGAAATTCGTCGAGCTCGCCTCGGCGAGCGGCAAGCCGCGCGGACTCCGCTGGAAAGACTGCGATTTCGAGGACGGCGTCGCTTATGCACGCGATCGCAAGAGCGGCGAGCTCTGCGCCTTCGTCGCCGTCACGGTTGCTTTCGAGGCGATCGAAGGGGGGGGCATGGAGGAGGTCGAAGCGGTGAGCAATCTCCGCGCTGCCACGGCCGTGTTCCGTCACAAAGAGCACCATTGGTCGACAGACGGGCGAGTGATCTTCAACTTGAAGCCGGTCCAAGCGATCGCTCACTTCCAGGATAGTCTGGTGCTCGTCGGCGAAGAGGCTTAGGCCCGCCTCGTCGACGCTCGTCATCGCGCATTCCGACCGGCCTCCTCGTTTGCGCACGTGTTGCAAACGCTTCGCCATGCGCATTCGGCTGCCGACGAGTTCTTTACGCAACACGATCTCGCGCCCTGGACGGAAGCCTTGGGGAGTTGCTTTCACCGTGCCTCGATCGATGCAGGCACACACAAGCGGCGTCGCAGGCATGTCGGATCGACCGCCTGTAACGACACGACCGTCTTTAACGGACGATCTCGACGTTCATCGATTGCCGAGAAGTCCGATCGGTCGGGTTCGATTGCGACGATCGTAACGGTGGCGCCGGCCAAGTAGCGGGCCGCAGAATCGTCGGCGATGTCTTAAACCGCATGCGCGGTGCGATGCTCCTTCATCGTTAAAGAGAGCACGCGCGGTAACGTTTGCAGAGCTTACCTGCGCGATACCTCCGGTATCGCTTGAACAACCGCATCATTGCTCGCAGTGCTTGAGATTTTCCAAGCTTCTCGTCGATGAGCATCTTGCCCACGACGCCTAAGCGTCAAGCCCTTATTAACCCGTTCCATTCCTGTTTCTTGTGTGGGAGTTCGAGTACCATGCGTTCCATCGTTAGTGCCTTTGTTGCCGTCTGTTTGTTGGCTATCGGCGCGTCGACGTCGGAAGCCGGGCTGTGCAAGAAGTCGTGCTGTCCGAAGCCGACCTGCTGCAAGCCGAAGTGCTGCCCGAAGCCGAAGTGCTGCCCGAAAGTGAAATGCTGCAAGCCTAAGTGCTGCAAACCGAAGTGCTGCCCGAAGCCGAAGTGCTGCAAGCCAAAGTGCTGCAAGCCGAAGTGCTCGTTGTTCTCGAAGTCGTGCTGCAAGAAGAGCTGCTGCAAGAAGCCGACCTGCTGCCCAGCCCCGGCTCCTTGCTGTGCCAAGAAGTCGTGCTGCAAGGCTTCGAAGTGCTGCGCTAAGAAGTGCTGCAAGCCGAAGTGCAAGAAGAGCCGTTGCTGCAAGAAGTCTTGCAAGAAGAGCTGCTGCTCGGCTCCTAGCTGTGCCGCTCCGACCTGTGCCGAACCAGCTTGCGGCGTAGCTGCTCCCGTTGCTCCGGCTGTGAAGCCTGCCGCTCCGGCCGTGAAGCCGGCTGCTCCGAGCGTTGCTCCTTCGGACGTCAAGCCTGCCGCCCCGAAGCCGATGACGCCACCGGCCCCGAAGGCCGACAAAGCCGCGAAGATCTAACTCGCTGATTCCTAGCGAATCACGAACGCACTCAAAGCAACAGGCCGGGCCGAGGTTAACCACACCTCGGTCCGGCTCTGTTTTTTGGTGTTTGAATCAAGAGCGAACCGGAGACCTTACGAAATAGTAAGCATGCAGTCGAAGTTCGATTGCCGCTTCGCACCTTGATCGACCTGCACTTGAAATGACTTCTTTGCTTCCCGCTTATTGCACTTCGTTGTTGAATCGTTGTTCCGACTTCGGTTGGGAATCGTGGTTACGAGTTCAGACGACGCGCAGCGCCCCGAGTCCGCATCGCGATGCGCATCGCTACGGTTACCTTGCGTTCCACACCTACTTTTCCATCTTCGACCATCTGGCTCTGACCGCAAACGATACGGTCGTCGATCTCGGTTGCGGCAAGGGGCGTGTCGTCTGCGTAGCGGCGCAATATCGGATTCGTGAGGCGATCGGAGTCGAGATCGACTCCATGCTCGCCGCGCAAGCCGTGTCGAACGCCGAGCGCATGCGCCGACGCCGTTCGCCGCTAAGGATCGTGTGCGAATCGGCGACGGCGTTCGATTATTCGACGACGACCGTGATCGTGATGTTTCATCCTTTCGGCAGCGACACCATGAACGAGGTTCTCGATCGGCTGCACGATTCGCTCGCTCGAAATCCGCGGGTGGTGCGCATCGTTTATGCGAATCCCGAGTATTGCTCGGTACTCACCGCGCGCAGTTGGCTCAAGCTCGAAGCCGGCTGGAGCCCGACCGCGTGGGGGCGTGTGAAGTTTCCGATCCATTTCTATCGCACCATCGTCACATAGTTGCCGCCGGCCGGTATTTCGCCTACATTCGGCGTAAGGACGGCTGTGCGGAAATCGATCTCGCGACCGTCGTCCATTTGCCCTCGTAGCTCAGTTGTATAGAGCACGGATTTCCTAAATCCGGGGTCGCCGGTTAGAGTCCGGCCGGGGGTATTTTCCGAGCGAAATAAGTAGCAAGAAGTGGGACCTTCGTCGCCGTCGAGAGCCGTTGCTACTCGACCGTAGCAACGGCCGTGGCCCGATCGACGACGAGGACCAAGTCGGCCAGCCGGGGCCGTTCTTGAACGCCGCCGCTGCAGCCTGCGATGAGCTCGTCGAACGTGACGCAGAGTCTGATTCGTAGCGCAACGGCATCGGCGGAAGCTTCGACGATTCTCAAGCCGGCATTGGTCGGCCAGCCGCCGTCGGCGACGAACCGCTCCAGCGGCAAGCGACTGGTCGGCAATTCAGCTCGCAACGTGGTTTCCAGATCGTCGTGCCCGAAGGCGCGGAGCGTATTCGGTAGCTTTTGTTTTAGCAGTGATTGCGAATCTATGAACGTCGTTCCAACCGATCTGCCGGGTGTAGTCATCATCGAGCCGAAAGTGTTCGGCGATGTGCGGGGGTTTTTCATCGAGACATGGCAGCGCGAGCGATACGCGAGCCATGGAATCGGACCCGACTTCGTGCAAGATAATCTTTCACGATCGAGTCGCGGCGTGCTGCGCGGGCTGCACTACCAGTGGCCGAATCCTCAAGGCAAGCTCGTCTCCGTTCTTGAAGGAGAAGTGATCGATGTGGCGGTGGATGTGCGGCTCGGTTCGCCGAACTTCGGCCGCTGGACGTCCGTCAGAATCTCCGCCGAGAACAAGCGACAACTGTTCGTTCCGCCGGGCTTCGCCCACGGTTTTGCCGTGACCTCGGAGACGGCGCTCTTTGCGTACAAATGCACGGACTATTACTATCCGCAGTTCGACCACGGCATCCGCTACGACGATCCCGCGATCGGCGTCGCGTGGGAGACGGAGAATCCGACACTTTCGGCGAAAGACGGCAAGATGCCGTTGCTCGCCGAGATACCGCAAGAATCCTTGCCACGTTACGTGCCCGCTTAAGCTGGCGCCTATTACGCAACTCGTCGCAGTCGGACGCAACTGCGCGCGAGATTATAGAGATCGCCGCAGCGCCGACGAAGATACTCTTGCGAGCCGACGTATTGGCGAACTTCATCCGGCACGCCGAACTTGCGGAAGAACCCGAACGGCTTCCCCGATTCTGCCAACAGATCGGCGATCGCGGAGCCGAGTCCGCCGACGAGGCTGTGTTCTTCCACCGAAACGATGCCGCCGGTTTGCTTTGCCGCCGCGAGCACCGCTTCGTGATCGAGCGGTTTCACCGTATGCATGCTCAATACGCGAACCGACAAACCATCGGCTTCCAATCGGGCCGCGGTACGAACGGTTTCCGCGAGCATCGCGCCGGTGCTGATCAGCGTAAGATCGGATCCGTCGCGCAACATCAGCGCGCGACCGAGCCTGAACTTCGGCTGCGAAGCATGCACGCTCGGCTCTTTAGCTTTGCCGAGCCGCAAATAACAAGGCCCGGCCGCTTGCGCCACGGCTTCCGTTGCGCCGCGCGTTTCTTCAGGGTCGCCGGGTGCGACGACCGTCATGCCCGGCAGGCAGCGCATCACGGCGAGGTCTTCGATGCCGTGGTGCGTGTAGCCTTGCGGCCCGTAAGAGAAGCCGCCGCCGACGGAAACGATCTTCACGTTGGCTTCGTGGTAGCAGATATCGACTCGGATTTGCTCCAGGCAGCGAAACGTCGGGAAGTTGGCGATGGAAAAAATGAACGGCACTTTGCCGCAGCGCGCTAAGCCCGCGGCGATGCCGGCCATGTTTTGTTCGGCGACGCCGACGTTGAGATAGCGCCGCGGGAAGCGATCGCGAAAAGTTTCGAGCACGGAGTAGCCGAGGTCGGCGGTCAGTAACCAAATCCGTTCGTCGCGGGCCGCAACTTCACAGAGCGTTTCGATAAACGAGGTTCTCATGTGGCGACACCGAGTTCGTGGTAGGCGGTCGCAAGTTGAGCATCGTCCGGAGATTTATAATGCCACGCCAACTTGTCTTCCATGAAACTAACGCCCTTCCCTTTGACGGTATGAGCGATGACCACGGTCGGGCGTCCGGCGACGAGCGGCACCTGATCGAACGCGGCCAGCAGCGCTTCGGGATCGTGACCATCGACTTCCAAAACGCTCCAACCGAAAGCTCGCCATTTATCCGCGAGCGGATCGAGCGGCAAGACCTCGTCGACGGTGCCGAAACTTTGGATCTTGTTGTAATCGACGATCGCGACGAGGTTGTCGAGCTTGTGATGCGGCGCGAAAAGGATCGCCTCCCAACTCGAGCCTTCATCAAGCTCGCCGTCGCTCAGAAGCGCATACACGCGATACGGACGAGCATCGCTTTTGCCGGCCAAGGCCATGCCGGTCGCGGTAGAAAGTCCATGGCCGAGCGAGCCCGACGACATTTCGACGCCCGGTACGCCGTGATGCGTGATATGGCCGGCAAGGTGCGAGCCGTCGCGACAAAACGTATCGAGCCACGCGAGAGGGAAAAATCCTCGTTCCGCTAAGACCGCATAGATCGCCGCTGCGCCGTGCCCTTTGCTCAGCACGAACCGATCGCGATCGTCCCATTCCGGCCGTCGAGGGTTGACGCGTAAGACGCTTCCGTACAGCACGGCCAGAATGTCCGTCATCGAAAAGCAGCTGCCGATGTGCGAGGCTTTCGTGGCATGCACCATGCGCAGCGTATGCAAGCGGATTCGTCGGGCGAGTTCGCGGATAAAATCAAGATCGCGGGTCATGGAAACATTCTCGGTAAGAATCTCAAGCGGCGTAGAAACTCGACGCGACCTCGGTGCGCAAGGCCGCCAAGGCGAGCTGAATGCGCTGCGCTGCCGGAGTGCGTCCCGGCACATCGACGATGCCGAGCCGGCGGCGAAGCACGGTTTTCGCCAGCGCAATGCGAAGGAAATAGATCTGCAAACGGCGCAGGTCGGTCGCGTCGAGCGGCACGTATTCGCGATAGCCGGCGAGGAGCCAAGCATGCCGGTGCTCGGGATGAAACGTGGCGCAAAAGGCGAGGTCGAAGAGCGGATCGCCGAACAAGCAATCTTCCCAATCGATCAACTGCGTGATCCGTCGACCATCGGTAAAGATGTTGTGATTGCCGAGGTCGCCGTGGAGTAAGACCAAGGGGACGGCGGAAGGAAGGGCATCGGGCGAAGCGAACACCGCTTCGATGCGGCGAACCTCGTTCGAGTCGATCGCACCGAGGTCGCGGCAGATCGCAAGATGGGTATCGAGTTGCGTGAGTACATAGTCCGGCCAAGCATCGTGTGCTCCGCGCATCGTCGGCGATGGGTCGGAGTTTCCCGGTTCGACCGTTATCAGCCCGGCACCTCTTCCGCGCACGACATGAATCTGTGCGAGTTGCCGGCCGAGGTCGATCAAGAGAGGTTGCATCAGCGAGTCGTCGTGATCGAATTCGCGAAGCGAGGCACCGGGCGCTTCCGAAAGCAACTCATAGGAAAAAGGAACGAGTCGCTGCGAGGTATCGACGCAGTAGACCTCGAGGCCGGACAGGCCGGCCCGTCGTAATCGGTCGTGAGCCCAGGCGTCGATGAGCAGCGATTGGTTTCCGTAATCGTCGCAGTGCGGTTCGGTGAGCCCCGCAATCGCGATCCTGGCGATAATGCGTCGCCCGTCGTCGAACGCGATCCGAAACAGTCGATGAAAGGTTCCTTGTTCGGCGAGCGGTTGGATGTCGAATTGCGCTGCTTCGGCATGGGAACTCGAAAGCCCATCGCGCACGACCAATGCGAGACCTTCGCGATAAGCGGCCGTTTGCTCGGCGGTATCGGGCCTGCGGAACGAGCGCAGTCTTTCGTCCGAGAGTCGTAGATCGGCCTTCGGATAAAACATCGCCCGTCGCGCGCGACGGTCATGATCGATGTTCTCCGCCATGGCCCGACTCCGAATTCGCGATGAAAATGCGGCTTGTGGAAAAATCTAAGCGGCTTTGGAAGTCGAGTTCGTCGTCGAGTCGGCGACCCAAAAGTTTTCGTAGCCGAGCTGACGCTGCATGACGATCGACAACGACTTGATCTCCGCTTTTTGCGCGTCGGTCAGCAGGTTTGCGGTCGCGAGATTCGTGGCGGGAGTCGGAACGCGGATCGTGCCCCAAGGGTACACCTCCTTCAACTCCGTGCCGTTCCACGATGGATAGAGGCACGCTTCCGACCAAGACAATCCCAGCCGCGCGCAGAGTTTGCTCATCGCAACTTTTGGGTCGGCGACGAGATCTTCATAGCGCAGGATATGAAAATTCCGCGGGAAGCGCTCGGCATAGGTGAGCGCTAAGTGTTGGCAATAGTTCCAGGTCCAAGTGTAGCGCTCGATTCCGAGCGGAAACGGACGCTTACTCGTATCGGCGAATCCGGAATAAGGATTGCGAACGACATGAATGACGTGGGCGTTCGGGAAGTCGGCGAAGATCTTTTCCGAGTCGAGACACAAGACCGGGCTGTAGCCGAGATAGGCCTGTTCTTTACCGGTTCGCCGGACGTTCGTCCAAGCATCGAAGGTCGAGCGGAAGAACGCTTCCACGGCGTTCGCTCGAGTCCTGGGCTTGCCGTTCATGAAATCCAGATAGCTGCGCTTCCGATCCGCTTCGTTGATCTGCATGTCGGCATGCCGGAATTTGCTACGGTCCGGCGTCCGGAGCATGACCTTCATCTCTTCGTCGAAGAAGAGCTCGTAGTCGTGCGCGGCATTGCCCGACATCGGAAACTCCGGCCAACGATACTTGAAGGGGACGTAGCTGCTGAGGTAATCGGAAACGAGGCTGGTTCCCAATTGCGATTCGAACGGATACGCGAACAACTCCGGATGGCCGTCGAGCATGCGATGCGTGGTGTTTCCGCCGTTTTCATACATCGCGGAAATCATGATCAACTTAAATTCAGCGGCCATCGCGAAGCGTCCTTACGTGGTCATAGGAAACGGAGATATCGGCGCGGCGGTCTGCCTGTCGTCGTGCGTGCGGAGCGTCGAGGTTAGGCGACGGCGCGAAGTCGGGCGGTGTCCCAAGAGTTCCAAGGGGCTTTGCCGTTCGACCAAAGATCGTTCAAGTATTTGTAATCGCGGCTGCTGTCCATCGGGTGCCAGAAGCCGGAGTGTTCGAAAGCGCCGAGTTGCCCGTCGCGCGCTAGTCGCCGCAACGGGGCTTGTTCTAGAACTAGCGAGGAGTCGTCGACGAGCCTCGACAAAAACTGCCGCTGAAAGACGAAGAATCCACCGCTGATCAACCCTTTGGAAAGGGGCGGCTTCTCGGAAAAGTTTTGGACGATTCCCCCTTCGATATCGAGTTCGCCGAATCGGCCGGGAGGCTGCACGGCGGTAACGGTGCCGAGCTTTCCATGCGCGTCATGAAATTCGACGAGCTTACGGAGATCGACGTCGGCGACGCCATCGCCGTAAGTCAGACAAAAGCGATTGCCGTGTAAATACTTCTCGACTCGTTTCAAGCGGCAGCCGGTCATCGCCTCGGCGCCGGTTTCGGCCAGGGTGACTTTCCAGTCTTCGTCGGCCGCGGCGTTGTTATGAATCTCGATCGGCCCGGAGTCGCCGAGGTCGAGCGTGAAGTCGTTTTGCGCTAGGTGATAATCGAGAAAGAATTGCTTGATGATCCAACTCTTGTAGCCCAGGCACAGCACGAAATCCTTGAAACCGTATTGCGCATACGACTTCATGATGTGCCAGAGAATCGGCCGGCCGCCGATCGGGATCATCGGCTTGGGAATGTCTTCGGCGACGTCGCGAATGCGCGTCCCTTGACCTCCGCAGAGAATAACAACTTGCATGCCGCCTCCCTTCGCAAACTTTCCGATCCGTTCGGAAGAGGAGGTTATATCAGGCGGCCGATCTCGTCTCCAATAACGAAATAGAACCGCCGGCATTGCTCGCATCGCTTGCGTGCGGCGTCTTGTTGCGTTCGAAGTTCAACCTGCCGCGCTCGATCACCAGCGGCCTGCGGCGCACTTGAAAATGGATGGCGCTGATGTATTCCCCCATGACGCCTAAGAAGAACAGGATCACGCCGGAGAAAAAGAAAATCGCCGTAATGATCGTGGCGATGCCTGGAGAAGCCAGCGTGCGACCGAAGATCAGATGCGCGACGACGGTGAACGCCGCGTAAACGAAGCTCAAGAGCGACAATGTCGTTCCTAAGAACAGGCAAGCGCGCATCGGCAAGTTCGTGAACGAGATCAAGCCGTTCAAGCCTTGATCGACGAGATGATAAAGCCGGTTCTTCGAGAAGCCCTTGGCCCGTGCTTTCCAGGTATAAGGAACTCCCACGGCGCGAAAGCCGCAAGAAGCGATCATGCCGCGAATATAGGGATAGTAGTCATCGAACTGACGCAGCGTGTCGACGACGACTCGATCTACGAGTTGAAACTCGCCGACGTCGTTGGGGATATCGATGCTCGCGAACCGGCTGACCAAGCGATAGTACAATCGACGCGTATTACGCATCAGCCAACTCTCTTGCCGATTCGCGCGAATGCCGTAGACGATCTCGTTCCCTTGTTCCCAACTGCGCACGAAGTCGACGATTACCTCGGGCGGGTCTTGAAGATCGGCGGCGAGCAACACGACGACGGCATCGCCTGAAGTGCTGAGCAGTCCGTTGAACGTCGAACGAAACGGCCCGAAGTTGCGAGCGTTGAAGATGACGCGCACGTTCGGATCTTCTTGCGCCAACCGACGCAAGACGGCGACGCTCGCGTCGGTCGAGCGATTGTCGCAAAAGAGATGCTCGTAGTCGTATTCCGGCAATTGCTCGGCGAAGACGTTGCGCACCGCATCGCGGCAATCGACGAGGTTCGCTTCCTCGTTGTAGCAGGGAGTCACGATGCTGATCTTTTTACGCACGATCTTATCCATGAAACTCTCATTCGGCTCGTAGCGATGTTCTTTTAAGCGGCTCTTGCGGCCCGATGGAGCGAAGGATCGGTCATCGATCGGTTCTGCAAGCTGCGGCACCAAGCCACGGTCCGACTTAATCCCTCGACGAGCGAAACGCGTGGTTGCCAGCCCGTCGCCGCTCGCAATCGCGTGATGTTCGCTTCCAATCGCATGACTTGATCGGGTCGGTACGGCACTTCGCCGAAGCCGATCTCCGCGTTGGGATCGATGGCGTCGCGCACTTGCTCGATGATTTCGCGAATCGTGGCCGTAGTGCCCGAACCGACGTTGAAAATGCCTTGTGCAGCGGGAGCGGCTAATATCGCGACGATCGCCGCTGCGACATCCTCGACGTAGACGTAGTCCCAGCGTTGTTCGCCGGCCGTCGTCGTCGGGCGTTCGCCGCGCAGCAGTTTCAACGCGATGTACGGTATCAGCCACGAGGGATCGTCGTGCGGTCCGTAAGCTGAGAACAGTCGAAGCCAAGCGTAGCGCATGCCGAGCGTTGCGCACAGCGCTTGCGTCTGTCGGCAGGTCGTCAGTTTGGCGGCGCCATAGAGTGTGGTCGGGTGAGTCGGCGTCGTTTCGTCGATCCGGTCGGCGCACGGTCCATATTCCGCTTGCGAGCCGAGGCCGATCCAGTGCTTCGCTCCGGCTCCGTGTGTGAGTCTCACTAGGTCCAGCGCGCGAGAAATGTTGGTCTGCTGCTCGGCTTGATTACGGGCCGAGTTCAACACCCCGTCCCAAGCGAGATGCACGACGGCATCCGGACGAAACCGTTCCAGCTTCGGGCCCAGGTTCGAGGGCCGATCGAGATCGCTCGTAACGACGCGAACTTGCGAGAGCAAATCGCGAATGCGGCTCACGTCGGAATCCGGTCGAACGAGAATCGCGACCTCATGATCGCTCGATGCCGTGAGGCAGCGCAGCGTATGCGAGCCGATGAAGCCCGTCGCACCGGTAAGAAAAATCCGCATTCCGTGCTTCCTTGCACCAGCGAAAGATGAATCTGCTTTCGTAACCTAAGCGGCATGCATGCCGACGGCACGCGATACGCCGGATTGTTTCGTGAGCGTATCCGTCGTCGTGGCTTGTTCGTAGTCGGCGATTTCATCGGCACAAAGCTCGTCGGTCGCGCCGGCTTCGGAGTAGAAGCGTCGGTACCAACGAGCCGTGCGTTCGACCGCTTCGCGAATTTGCCACCGCGGCTTCCAACCGAGCCGGCATACCGCCTTATCGATGCACAATCGCAGCACCGAAGTCTCATGCGGTTGATTCGGCTCTCCGGCATCGTGCCATTTTCCGCAGCCCCACGCCGCGAAGAAGGCATCGGCGAGCTTTCCGACCGGCCATTCATCTCCCGGCAGCGGCCCGAAGTTCCACGGTTCGCACCATCGGGCACTCGGCTTGTTCATCATTATCGTCGCCAGCGTGAGGTACCCGCTCAACGGCTCGAGCACATGCTGCCAAGGGCGAATCGCCTGCGGATTGCGCAAGCGTGCCGGTTCCCCTACAACCGTGCAGCGGACCAATTCCGTAAGCACGCGGTCGGGTGCCCAATCGCCCCCGCCGATGACATTGCCGGCCCGAGCGCTGGCGAGAGAGATGCCATGTTGCGCGAGTTGCTGAGGAGGAAAGAACGACTGTCGATAGGAGCCGACGACGAGCTCGGCAGCTCCCTTGCTGGCGCTATACGGATCGAAGCCGCCGAGCGGATCGGATTCTCGATAGCCCCACGTCTGTTCGCGATTCTCGTAGCATTTGTCGGTCGTGACGACGACCACGGCGCAGGGGCGCGCGAGCGTGCGCAGACTTTCCAGCAAGTTGACCGTTCCCATCACGTTCACGTCCATCGTTTCGCGCGGCGCCGCATAGCTGGTGCGAACCAGCGGTTGCGCCGCGAGATGGAACACGACGTCGGGCTTCGCGGCTCGCAGCGCACCGTGAAGCGTCTCCCGATCACGGATGTCGGCTTCGTAGTGCGAGGCGAGCGTTTCGACGACACGACTCACCGTAAAGTTGTTCGGAGCCGATTCTCCCGTAGTCGAATCGCCACGAGGAGGCGCGAGCGCGTAGCCCGTGACGTTCGCGCCGAGGCGGGCCAGCCACAACGAAAGCCATGAGCCCTTGAAGCCCGTATGGCCGGTAACGAAGACCGATTTTCCGGCGAGTGCGGCGCTGAACTCCGAAGTCATATTCCGGCCCATGCGACGCAGTGATTCGAGAGACCAAGGAGGCGTTTTCATAACGGGAGCCGCTCGAAACGCCGGCAGTGTCTGCTAGCAGCCGCAATTCACGAAGCCATGTTCGCCGTTAGCGGCAAGTACGATATCGCTTGCGTTCTCCATGGTCAACGACGACTTCGCCATGAGCGCGAATGGGGAGCCGATTTAAGCTGTCGTCGAAGACCGTAGTTGAGGTATGGTTGGGGCGACACGAACGAGCGTTTCGGAAGCCACTCTTCGTTGTTTGCCGCAACATTCTCTCAGCGCATCGGGTTTGCGAGTTGATCAACCACATAACCTCGGCATTCACGCCTCGTCGCTTGCTGCATCTGCTATCAGCCGCTTCGCTGTGCTATTGGCTGGTGCTGACGGTCGCAATGCACGTCCCGCTGAAGAAAGTGTCGCCGAGGCTGCAAGAGACTATTCCGTCGGATAAGACGATTCATTTCGTCCTCTATGCAGGTCTCGCTCTGCTCGCGATCGCGACGATCGAGCAACGAGCGTGGGTCGACCCTGCGCGACGACCGGTCACCAGACTGGCCCGTTACGGCGCAGCGTTCTTATTCTGCACCGTCAACGGACTCCTCGATGAGGTGACGCAGCCTCTGACGAATCGTGCTTGCGATCTCAACGACTTCATTGCGGATTGCATCGGAGCGGCGCTGGCGCTCGTCGGCTTCTATCTCTTGAGCCGAATCGTCGCATTCTTTTGGGATCGCCGAACGCGCGTCGCATGATCGATGCGCAGGACCTTCGGTTAGTATTGCAGCGCGAGCGCCCAAGCTTGGAAGTCGCGATCGATTTGCTGCCAACGCTCGTCGCCGAATAGCTCGCGAACGGTCTGGAGGCCCCGTGGATCTTTTTCGTGAGCGGTGCGGAAGCGGCGATAAAATTCCTGCAACAGTTTCCGCTCTTGCAAGTACAAGCAGAAGTAGCGCGCTTGCGCGTAGTTGAGGCCGACGAGGGGTCCGCGAAAGTCGTCGGAGCGGATGAGGTGTTCGAGCGACCCGAGTCGTTGTTTGCGAATCGCCTCTTGTAGGCCGGGGAGTCGCCAATTCGGCAGGCCTTCGATCCCTTGGTCGTTCGGCAGAAATTGCGATTGTTCGTAGAGCGACGCGAGACCTTCGTTGAACCAGTCGGGCACTTTCGGAAAATCGAAATCAAGCAGCGCATGCGTCAGCTCATGCACGAGCGTTCCGCCGCCGGTGCCGACATTCATCACCAGCGTCCGGCGATCGGCCTTGTAGTAGCCGTACACGCTGATCCCTTCTTCGTTGAAGAGTTGCTTCGCATAGTGGTTGTAGCTCTTCTCGTTAATGAAGAGCAGCACCGTGATCGGAGCGTTGGGAGTCTTTTGAAAGTAGTAGGTCGTGAGCGCTCGTGCCGCTGCGGCGATTGTCTTGTCGTGCCATTCGATCAATTCTTTTTCCGGCATATCGCCGGCGATCAGATACGGCGCACGCACTACGACGGCGCACTCCTTCCCGAGCTTCGTGCGAAGTTGCTCGGCGGCTTGCAGGCAATCCGCCTCAAGATTACGAACTTCGCCGCCTGCCGTTGTTCCGTTGCCTGCTGTGCCGCTTGCCGCGGCGGTCGGGCGTCGGATGTTCGTGTCCTGCGCGTGCAGCACATGGTTGCCGGTGATCGGCCCGCTCGCTTCGCGCTTCAGCCAATGCGAGATCGCGAACGACGTCGCGATGATCGGCAACGGCCCAAGCACGAAGATGGAGATCCGCCGGCGATCCACGCTCGAGGCCTTTCGCTTTCGTGATCAAGAATCGAACGACGCGCAGTTATGGAACGGACGCGCAGCTGTGCGACGACTTTCGATTCTAACCGAGCCGGCGCACGAAAGAAGAATCGGCCGTCGAATCGGCGGGTTTGTCTCGTGGCCGAGGTCGAGAACTAACGATTACGCCGTACTTAACGAGTACTTAACGAGCGACGATGCCGGCTTCGACACCGCTTAGCTGCCGAAAAACTGCTTCGCCATCTTGGCCGTTTCGGCATACGCCCCCCAGCCGCCGGCAACGGCGAGCCCGGCCACGGAGAGCCACAGAAAAAAGTCCCAGACCTTCCCAGGCGCGATGCGTGGGTCGCATTTCTTATAGCGAAAGTAAAGTCCGGCGACACCGAGCATCGGCAACAATACCGCTTGCGCCAACCCGGCGATGATGACCAGCGCGACCGGGTCCTTCGAGATCACATAGACGATCAGATTGGTAAACGGAAACGCCGCGCTGAGGATTTTGATCCAGCGCCGCTTCGTCGCTTCCGAAGTGCCGGTGATGCGAAACACGCCGAGCGCATCGGCCGCTACGCGGGCGTTGCCGGCCGTGGCGACGAACAGCGTCGAGTAGAGCACCGCGAACGCGCCGAGCAGGAAGACATATTCGCCCCAAGGATCGAACACGTCTTTGTACATCAACGAGAGCGTGTGAATCATGCCCGACCCTTTGGGCGACAATCCTTTCTTGAACAAGACGGCGGCACCGAGCACGTAGAACGCGACCGTGGCGAACGTATAGATCAGCATCGAGCACCAAGCGTCGTAGCGCATCACGCGCATCCAACCTCGCGCCCGCTCGGCCCATTCCGGGCTCCGATCGCGCACGCCCGTATAGCGAGCGTAACCTCGCTCGATGCACCAATAAGGATACGCAATCAGCTCGGAAGCCCCGACGCCGATGATGCCGAACGTCGCCAAAGCCACGGCCAGCGGGTCGACGCCGGTCACGGAGTTCTTCGCGGGGAGATAGAACGAAAGCCCATGCTTAATGTTGTTCCAGCCGATGTCGGCGTCGGAAAAGCTCGGCAACGCGAAGACGTTGAATATCGTTACCGCGGTGAAGCCCGCGACCAGGATCGTCGACACGTTTTGGATGAGCGAGTAGCGCCCGTTGACGAGCAGAATCGAGGTCACGATCGTGATGATGACGCTGTAGGTCACATCGTCGTAAGTTTGCAACGGCACATCGGGATGCTTCAGGTGCTCGAGGAAATCTCCGGTGATTGGGAACGTCATCGCCAGCGCTTGCCCGACCCCACCGAGAATGCCGCCGAGTTGGCCGATCGCGCTGGTGAGGAACATGAGGAACCAGGCCCACACCAACCAGCTGACGTGCAAGCGCGGACCGGGGATTTGGTCGAGCGCCTCGATCGTCGGCACTCCTTCGGCCAAGGCATACCGACCGAATTCGATCTGAATGAATACCTTGATGACGCAGCCGATCAAGATCAGCCACAAGAGCGTATAGCCGGCCTCGGCACCGGTCTTCGTCGTGCCGATCAATTCGCCGGAGCCGACGATCGACGCCGCGATGATCAGGCCCGGCCCTAAGCGGCGCAGGATCCCGAAAAGAGTCGTCGGCGGAGCGACGGTGCCGGTCGTGGGAGTGCGCGCGGATTCATCGGAGGCGGAGGAAGTCATTGCAGGGGAACCATGCGATTGCTTGCGAAGACATTACTGCCGGTAATGCTCGCACGATTACAACCGCATCCCGCCTCGCTGTAAAGCGAAAATCAAGCTTTCCTTCGGGGCGTTCGTCAGTCGGCTCCCCGCGCGCTTCACAGCGCGACCGGTTTCGCGAAACGATTCACCCACCGGCGACTAGCGATTGCGCCGGGCCGAGTTCACGGTCTTGGACGCGTTGCGGGAGAAACTGGTCGGCTTGTTCGTCGGTTGCGGCTCGGCGACCGGTTGGGGAACCGCCGGAGCCTGCGGGCTTTCCATGATCGTCTCGCCGGGCACGACCTGCTCGCCCGAGGTCGTGTAGCCCGAGAAAACCGAGCCTCGGCGTTCCTTGCCGCACAATTCGGAATTGCTTTCGCCCGGATTCGTCGGGCTGCAATAGTCGTACGAAGGGCAGCACATCGTGCAACCGCTCGACAAAATCGTGGCCGCAACGACGACAAGCGAACCGAGTCGGGTCTTCATGGAAAATCCTTTTCCTGTACCGCATGAGCGAGCGGATTCGGTCGGGCTCTCGAGCGGCGTCAAACCGCTCTGGGACCGATAATCCCGTAGGAGTATGATCGGCGGAAAAGTCGGCATAACCCGCACCTTTCTCCCAACCTTCAATAAGATTTCCGATTCATGGCGGCCGAATCTTTAACGCCGACCGAGCTCCGAACCGCAGTCGCGGCATTGCCGGCGGCTCGAACTTCGCCCGGAATTTCGCGAGCGTTCGCCGTCGCATGGAATTCCGTACGCGCAATCGGTGCCACGCCGCTGTTTTGCCTGCTGCTCGCTACGTTCGTGGTGCGGATCGGCGGCATCGATCGTCCGATCGTCAGCACGTTTGCCACCAAGAGCGCCGTGTATGCGATGGTCGCGCGTAATTGGGCACTCGGGCGCGCTCCTGTGTGGCGGCCGACGATCGATTGCGTCGCCGACGGCGAGCGGGCCTGGCATCTCATGGAATGGCCGGCGCCGGCTTATGCGGCCGGCCTCGGTTGGAGCCTCTTCGGCGGCTCGCTCGACGCTTGGGGGCGCGGCATCTCGATCGTCGCTTCGCTGTTCGCCGTGTTCTTCGTCTACCGTTTGAGCGAGCGCTGGTTCGGCGCTCGTGCGGCACAAGCGGCGGGCTTCGTGCTCGCGTTCTCGCCCGTGAGCATTATCTACGGCCAAAGCCTGCTGCTCGAAGCCTCGCTCGCGGCGTTGCTCTTGGCGACGCTTGACTGCTTCGATACTTGGCTCGCGACTCGAAAAGTCGTTTATCTTGCAGCCTCGGCCCTCGCTTGCGGCCTCGCAGTCCTCACCAAGATCTATCTGCTGCTCGCGGTCGTGCCGCTCGTTGCGATGCTTGTGGTGTCGAGTCGATCGTCGCGCACAAAACTTGCGCCACGAATGTTGCTTGCAGCGCTCGTCTTCGGTGTCGCGCTGCTGTTGCCTGCCGCTTGGTACTACTACGTCTTCACCGTTTCGCCGACTTCCGGCCCGGCAGCGGAATACCATCCCCTGAGCCGAGCGACGATTCATGGCTTTCCGCATCCCTTGCTATTCACCCCGTCTTACTACGCGCGACTGGGCATCGATCTCTTCACGGTCGTGCTGACGCCGCTGGGTGTATTGCTCGCCGGGGTCGGAATCATCGACGGACGTTTCCGCCGCCACTTGCCGTTGCTCGCCACGTTCTGCTGTCTTCCGATCCTCTTTCCGTTGAAGTTTCTGGTTGCGAACTATTATTACGTGGTGCTTCTGCCGGCCCTGGCGTTCGCCGTCGGGCTCGGTTGGCAGCGTTGGAACGAGCGATATGTTCCGAGCTTGCGAACGAAGCAATTCCTAGTGGCTTGCACGCTCTTGATAGCGCTCCGCTATGCGATCGGTCCCGCCTTTCGCACTCCGACGGAAGATCGCGGAGTCGTGGCCGCCGCCGAGGTCGTACGAAGTGCGACGCACGCCGAAGAACGAATCGTCACGATGCACGGTTCGACGCTGGATCTGCTTTACTATTGCGATCGGCCGGGCTGGGCTCTCGACGTCGCCGATCCCCAACTCTCCAAGAAACTAACGACTGCCCGGCATGAAGGGGCTCGCAAGCTCATCGTCGTCGGCATGGACTCGGTCGCGCGCCAGCCTGCGACTAGCGAACTTCTAGCGTCTCTCGTGCTCGAGCAGTCGGGCGACGACTGGCGACTCTACTCGCTGGTTGCTCCGGCGCCGTCTCCCGCGCCGTAGCCGGTTGTTTCGCACGCCGCAACGTGAGCAGCATCGGGATGCCGACCGCGCCTGGAACGAGATAGCGGAGTGCGGTCAACATGCCGACGATCGCCATCGTCGGAGCCGTAGCGACGTCGGCAAAGAGCCAAACGAGAGCGGCGTCGCGCGTGCCGATGCCGCAGAACGCCGCCGGTGCCAATCCTGCGAACAGTGCGATCGGCGCTCGTTGCAACGTCGTGGCAAGCGAAACATCGACGCCGCAAGCGACCACGAAGAAATGAATCTGCGCGAGATGCATGATCCACAGAAGAGCCGTCGCTCCGATCCATGCCGCGTAGTCGAACGAACGAGCTTGAAATCGGTTTACGACTGCGAGCAAACAGCCGCAGCCAATCGCTAAGCAAGCCCCTTGACCGAACGAGAGTCCTAAGAAGCCGATGCCGATCGCCGTGAGCAACATGCCGACATCGCCGAGTTTTTCCAAAAGCGCACGAATCGTGGCCTGCTTGCGCAGCGTCGGTTCGTTCGGCACCATCGCCGCTTTGGAAAAATCGCCGAGCTTGGCCGGAACGACGAGATTGAGGGCCGAAGCCGCGAGGGTTTGTCGCAACGATTCCGAATAAGCGACGTACGCCAATGGACGCAACAACCGCTGCCAGCGCCAAGCGGAAACGAGCGTCTGCGGTACGAACAGCAGTAGGCCGCAGATCAGCAACGACAAATCGATCGAGGCCGCGACGACGACGGCCTCGCGCCACGCCACGGCTCGGTAGAGCATGCCGCACAGAATCGTCGTTCCCACGATCTTCAACGCAAACATCGCCGGACGACGCCAAGCGAAAAGTCGTGCGCGAAGCGATCGGGGGTCGGCGGCGACAGCGGACGGCATGACGTTTCCTTCGGAGAACTTAAAACTCGCGCACGATCACGATACGCCGAGCCGTGTTCCATTCGGCGGCGCGGGAAGTGTAGTCTTGCCACGGTTGACGCAACGACTGCTGATAGGTTTCCGCCGCGGCCGTATAGGCGGCTTGCAAGTCGGAGGCGAACGCAAGACGACGCACTCGGATTTTCGGATCCGTGAGTTCGAGCGTGTCGGTCACTCGGAGACGGGACGCAGCGTGAGCAACGTCGGCGTCGAGAAACTCCAAGCCGCGGGTCATGCGCACGGGAGCCGAAACGCCGCCGGAAATCACGCGGCGTTGTAAGAACTGCCGAATCGCCGTTCGCCCCCAACGGCCGATCGTCCCCATCACCGTATGCAACGCGGCTTGTTTCAGCGGAGTGGCGCGCTCGAAGCGTACGAAGTTCAACATGCGCATCGCCGTGATCGTCCGAATCGCTTCGGAATCGGCGGCGGTGACGATGTCCGTGGCCGTCGAGAGGTCGTGGGTTTGCGAAACGGCGACGCGACCGTCGTCGAATTCGACGATCAGCCCGGCATCGACGGTAGCTCGTTTGTCTCGGAAATGTTGAAAGACCCCACCTCGCGCCGTCGAGACAACCGTGTGGCTCGTGCTATCGCGCAGTACGAAGAGTCCGGCTTCGTGAAAAATTTTCTGCCTGCGATTCGATTCTTCGTGTCGTTCGCGCGGCGCCTGTCGGTGGGGAGCTTGCTCCGCATACGCCTCGAATAGATTGGCGATACGGTGAACATACATCCGGTCGTCGTCGAAGTGCGCCGCGGTCTCTTGGGCCAGCGATCGCAAATAGCCGTGAACCAAGGTTGCGGCATGCTGATGGTCGCCGGCGAGAATCTCCATGCCGTGTGGATAGAAATGCCGTGTCCCTCGGCTCCCGTAGCAGCCTGCGTAACTGTCGTCGGGATGCAGAAACCAACGGCAAAACGAGACGGCTCGCCGCAGCGGCTCTTCCAGCCATTCGAAGCCCGGCTCGCGGAAGAACTTGGCTAAGCAATCGATCGTCACGGTTTGGTAGCCCGGGTCGGCCCCCTCGTATTCGGGAAACCAACCCTCGGGCGATTGCCAAGCGACGACACGTTCGAGCCGTGAGATCGCCGCTCGTGCGAGGTCGGGTCGTTGCGTCAGTTGGGACGTGCGCCAAAGTGCGAGTGCCGAGAGAGCATGATGATTCGTGAGTCGGCCCGACTCGTCGTGTTCGGCGATCCATGCGGCGCGGCGCGCGAAGAACTTCAGCAAGTCGCGATCATCGAGCTCGAGCAGTCGATACGTTTCGGTGGCCGCTTGCAGCGAGAACACCGCGGCACCGAGAGCCCGTTCTTGCGGATAATAATCGTCGCACGATCCATCGGCATGCGCGCTTTTCGCAGAGAATCGCAGGATCGCGATCGCCGCTTCGGCGAGCCTTGCTTCGCCATACCAAGTGTTGCCGGGTAGTCGTTGTGTGTAGGCAAGGGCCAACGGCAAGGCTGCTTCTTGATACATCTCGGACGGAAAGGCCGCCGTGCGATAATGCCAATACTGCCGATCGCAACAGCCATAGCTCGGCCCGAACGCGTTGCGATCTACCGAGGCGAGTATTCGCGGAATCGCGGGGAGTGCGGCGCTGAGATAGTGTCGGCGAAGACCGTCGTTCTTTAGCGCCGGAAAGTCGCGAGATTCCGCGATCACGATTCCCAAATCGGTAGCCATGGTCCACAGCCTCTCGCGTTGCGGGCGTTACCGCCGATGATGGGCCACGATGATTTCGGCGAGCAGCCCGAACATGCCGGTGAAGAATCCCGCGGTCAACAAGACGATGTCCGATTCTTGCATCGAGCCGGTTGCGTAGAAGCTGTAAATGCTTTTGGCGATCCCCAGGCCGAGCACCATCGCAGCGGCAGGGAGGAAGACGCGCAACGGTCGGAAATACGACACGATACGAACGACGGTATTCAGGTACGCCAGCGTATCCTTCAAAGGATGGAACTTACTTTTGCCGATTCGCGGGCGATATTCCGTCGGCACGTATTTCACGGTGTGGTCGTTCGTGAGAAACGCGAGCGTCATCGTCGTTACGCAGCTAAAACCATCGGGCACGGCCCAGAGCCACGGCAACATCGCTTCGCGCTTGAACGCTTTCAAGCCGGTGTTGAGATCCGGGATATTACGGCCGGTGAGGTAGCAGGCGAGCTTGCGAATGAACCACTTGGCAGGCATGCGCAACCAGGGCCAAGTTCCTTGCTCCGAAGTGCGCGCTCCGTTGACTTGGTCGTATTCCGGAAAGTATTTCAACAGATCGCGAATCGCATGCGCGGGATAGCTCCCATCGGCATCGAGCATCACGACGACATCGCCGCGCGCCTCGCGCACACCGATCTTGCGAGCAGCCCCGGCACCCCGATTCTCCGGCCTGCGAATCACGCGCACCGGGCAGCGAATGCAACCGGCGGCGAAACGCTCGGCGTAAGCCGCAGTGCGATCGGTCGAGGCATCGTCGACGACGAGAATCTCGAACTTGAGCGGCTCGTCTTCGAGCGCGACGACGATCTCGGCCAGCACGTGCTCGATGGCCCGCTCTTCGTTGAAAGCCGGGAGCAAGACGGTGACATCGTAGGCTTGCCGCGCGGTCTGTTCGACCGGCTCGGCTATTAACGCTCGGCGCGCAAGAATCCCTTCCATGACGGCTACCTTCATCCATGAAGCGGAAGCATCCGCAACTTTGATAACCGATGCCGGCGTCGTCACCAAGACCACTTACGACGCATTAAACGGCGTAGCTTCCGGTGCGATAGCGATGCCGGTTCTTTTCGATCCATTCGATCGATTCCCGGAGGCCGGTATCGAGATCGACCGCAGGAGTCCAGTCGATCAGCCTGCGTGCTTTGTCGGCGGAGCACAGGAGTTGTAAGACTTCGCTTTTTTCCGGTCGGCGGCGATCGTCGTTCGTCGTCACGTGCAGGTTCTTGCCGAGAATCCGACCGACCCGTTCGACGACTTCGCCGATGGTCACGCCGGTTCCGGTGCCGAGATTGACGACCTCGCCAAGAGCTTCATCCGAGGCTACGGCGGCGGCGATGAAGCCGCGCGCCGTGTCGCGTACGAATAGGAAGTCGCGAATCGGCGTAATGCTTCCCAGCCGGAGTTCGTCGCCGGCGAGGGCTTGCGTGATGATCGTCGGAATCACGGCCCGAGCGCTCTGGCGCGGCCCGAACGTATTGAAGGGGCGAACCGTGACGACCGGAGTCTGAAAGGAAGCGAAGTAGCTATATGCTAGCTGATCCGCCCCGACCTTCGTCGCCGCATACGGGCTCTGGGCATGAATCGGATGTAGTTCATCGATCGGCGTGTATTGAGCCGTGCCGTAGACTTCGCTCGTCGAAGTATGCAGCAGACGCCCGATGCCGGCATCGCGGCAGGCTTCCAAAATGTTGAGCGTTCCGACGACGTTGACGTCGACGTAGCTTTGCGGAGCTTGGTAGCTGTAGGGGATTCCGATCAGAGCCGCGAGATGAAATACCGTGGTGCAGCCTTTCACGGCATGGCACATCGCGGTCCGATCCCGAACGTCGGAGAAGAGCACCTCGACGTCGAGGAGAACCTCGGCGTCGACGGTCGCGAGGCTCCCTAAATCGCTTCGCCCATTGTAATGGACGACGGCGCGAACGGACGCCCCTGAGCGCACGAGGGCCTCGACGAGATGACTGCCGATGAATCCGCCGGCACCGGTGACGAGAACTTTCGTGCCCGCTAGTGATTTCGCGATCGTCGAACTCATGCCCGGCTCCGGTGGTCGAATAGATCGCGCGATTCTACGCGTTTTTCGCAATCGACCGCAAGGCGATCATCCGACCCGAGGTGAGCGTCGCATTAGCGCGTCGTCGTGCGCGGATCTTGCAGCGCGGTCATCACCGCCGGCCGGCGTTCCGATGTCGTGGGGACATCGAGGCGCGTCATTCCCAGCTGCGCGGCAGCATCGCTCAGCGTGCGACAGGCGGCAACCGAAAGAGGTGGGTTCGAGACGACGACGATATCGGGCCGGACGTGAACGACCTCGCGTTCGATCATCGCCGAATCTCGATTGAACGGCACGCGTACGCAAGTCGAATGCGCGTAGTAGGCGATTAGGTCCAATTGTTCGTCGGCACCGTAAATGACCCGATTTTCACCGCAGCGTTCGCGAATCCAGGCTCCGAGTTCCGCTTTGTCTTGGCGTCCGCGATAGCTCGTCGTGAAGGCATCGCAGCAACCGTAGATCAACATGGCCGAGCCTAACAGCGGCGGCGCAAGCCGGCGCCAGGTGGGAGTCGTGGCAGTGGTTGCTAAGTATGAAAGCCAAGTGCCGAATTCCAACAAGCCGAGTGCGGCTGTTCCGGAAGAGATAATGGCGACCGTGAGGATGTAACGCGAACTTCCCAACGCGGCATACCAAGTGTGAACCCAGATGGCTCCCATGGTCATCGCCGCCAAGACGACCGCAGGGAGCCGATCGGACTGGAGCGTGCGCCGGAATTGCGTTACCAGCCCGATCAGCAAGAGGATTGCGAAGGGGGGCGTGAGTCCGCGAAAGATTACTTGGGATGTTTTCTCGATCGTCGCCGGCGAGAGCGGACTCGGCCGAACGCCGAAGTAGTCTAAGTGGTGAGCAACGACGTTCGGATTTTCGCAGCCGATGAAATTCTTAATGAGGGCCGCAACCCGGTCGATCGGCGCGGAGTAAAGAATTTGCGACAGAGGGAAGTTTTGAAACCACGCGAGTTGAATGGCGATCAACATGCATGGAGCCGCCGCAATCGCGACGGCCAATCCGATTAACAGGCGACTCCGATTGCTTTGCAGTGCGCGATATCGGGCAGCCGTCCAAAGAAATAGCGCAACATAGAGGAAGAGCCCTTCGAACCGAGTCAGGACCGCGGCCGGGAACACGATCGCCGTGCAAAAGAAAAAAGAAAGTCTAACTTCCGTGATCGCTCTCCACGACACGTAGAGTCCTAGCGTGAAGAGAAACCAGAACGTCTGCTCTCGAATCAATTCCGGCGCCCATTCGATAAGCTTCGGATGGGCGGCGTACAACAGACAAGCAAAGACGGCGATTCGGTCGTTGAATTGCCGGCGTATCCAGCCGAATAACGGCAGCACGACGAGGACGGAGCAAACGACTCCCCACGTCTTGCCGGCGATGTCCCAACTCAAGCCGGATCGATGCAGCAGAGCCAAAATCACCGGATATATATTGAGGCGGTGCCCGGAATTCAGATGAATCCCTTCTCTCTCGATCGATTCCGCGGCGGCAATATAAGTAGTTCCATCGCAGCAGAGCGTCGGGATCAGAAGCGACATGATGAGTCGTGGAACGAGTGCGGCAAGGATCAACGCGGCGAGAACCGCATACGCCGATGGAAGGCGATCCAGAACCGGCCGGGGATCTGCAATACGGTTCGGAAAGTCCGCGATGCTGCTCTTAAGGAACTCCATAACCCGACCGACCCGCGACTGAACGCCGGCGTTAAGCGGTGGGTTTTTCATGGAGACGACTCCGAGAAGCATTGCAGCGATTAAGCCGCCGAGCGAACGTTGTTTGCGGAAATGAGATGAGGCAGAGACCACTCGTTCAATAACTGTTGCGGCAATTCGACGTCGCGGCGATTCGTTGCAGCGGCAGGTTGGAAAAACTCACCCGCGCTTCGAGGTCGGGATCGCCATTTCCATAGCCAGCGAGCATAGGATTGAAGGTGTTTGCGGCCATCGGGCGAGAAGATGCGTTTGCTGGATCGTTGTTCGGCGTGAAAACAGTAGGTTCCACCGTAGTGAACCACCTGGTATCCCTCGTTATTGAAACGCCCACACCAATCGACATCCTCGTAATACTTCTTGAATCCGGCGTCGAGCGGGCCGACTCTATTTACAGCTTCCGAGCGAGCGAAGAAAAGACAACCGGTGAACCAATCGCAAGCGAACGTCGCGTACGGGTCTCGATCTCGATACTGGGAGTCGTCGACGTCCTGATGGAACAGTTTGATGTCTTCGAACCGACGGCCTATCGAACCGCGAAGCGAAGGGTATCGCCGGGGGCCGAAGGCATAAGAATTGTCGTAACGGTAGATCCGGCAGGTGCTCAGGCCGCACTCGGGGTTGGCATCCATGAAGCGCACCAGCTTGGTGAGGCACGCTTCACGCGGATCGAAGAACATATCGGTGTTTAGAAGCAGTGCGTATTTCGCGATTGAGCGCTCGAGAATGCGATTGAGATTTTCCGCGTAGCCGAGCCGGCGTTCGTTGCGGATAACGACGGATTTCGGAAACTCCTTAGTCCACGGCTCGGTGCCCCGTTCCGATGCGTTGTCGACCAGCAGCAGGCGCATTCTCAACCCGGGCCCGGAAGCGGCCAGCGATCGCACGATCGGGAGCATCCAGGCGTCTTCGTAGGTGTAGATAAGACCGATGTCTAAATCGTAATCCGTCGCCATTTTCGACATAATTCCACGACGCTGCGCAAGTCTGCCGCAAAGCGTCGGGACTGTAGTTCAATCGGCGGGGCAACGTCAAGGCAAGTGAGCGCCGGTTTGGAGAAATATACTTGGTGAATCCGCCGATATTCGTCTTGATCATGATGCACATTGCTTTTCGTATCCGGGCAGAGCCGGCATCGCCGGCTCTGCCCGGATACGCATGCGGTGAATCCGCATTACTGTTCTTGACGCTATCAGAATGCCTTTTTATAGTCCGTCGCCGAGCAATTTTGCGACCAGCGATAATTGCTTCGCTATCGAGTTTCTAGCATCTCTACCGTAGCGGCGCCGACGCCGATGGGGATCGTTGAAATGGCGGTCTTTTCGGCCGTTTAGCTGTTTTTAGCCCGGAAGCCGCTTGTAATACACTGATTCCCGAAGCGTCGGTTTCGGATGCCGTACGGGTGCCGTAACGAACTTGCCTTGTAGACGCCTCGTGTCGACTCGATCTCAGGATGTGTGAGTATGATCGCCGCTCTGTATAACCATTCGATAGAGTTGCACGACAAGAGGTTAGTTCTCTGGCAGTTGGTACGACAGCAACTTATTTTGCGATACCGACGAACCGCCCTGGGCTATTTATGGACGTTGTTGAATCCGTTGCTGATGATGACGGTCTCATCGATCGTATTCGCAAACCTGTTTCAAGCCGACTTGAAGACATTTGTGATCTATCTATTCGCCGGGATGATTCCTTGGAACTGCTTTAATTCCATCGTCGTGCAGTCGGGCTCCAGTTTCATTTCCAACGAGTCGCTGATTAAGAAAATATACCTTCCTAAGGTAATATTCCCTTTAAGCACGGCATTGGGATTGTTAATAGACAGTGCCTTGTCTTTCATTGCGCTTTTTATCATCGCCCTAGCGGTCGGAGCGCAGATGTCTTGGGCACTTCTTTTTTTGCCGATCGCCTATGCGATGCTTTTCTTTTTTTCGCTCGGCTTCGCTTTGGTCGCCTCGATTCTGGTTGTTTTCTTTCGAGATATGCAGCATGTGATCGTCGTCGTCATGCAGGCTTGGTTTTATCTCACTCCGATTATGTATAAGCGTGAGGCCTTGATGGGAAAGGCGGCATGGTTAATGACGATCAATCCACTCGTTCCTTTCATCACGATGTTCCGTGATCCCATTTGCTCAGGAACCTGTCCTGAGTTGACGGTGGTCACTCAAGCTTTTTTCTTGGCATGTGCTTCGATGACGTTGGGATTGGCGTTGTTTTTAAATCAAGAGAAAAAGGTCGTTTTTAGACTCTAAAACTCATGTCGCATATTTCCATCGAAAACGTGTCTGTTAAGTTTCGTTCTTACAGCAATTGCAATCAGTCTCTGAAAGAGTACTTCGCCGGTCTGTTGCATCCTCGAAAGCTGCAAATATCGCAAGAGTTCTGGGCGCTGCGCGACGTGTCGTTGCAGATCACCGCCGGCGATAGAGTGGGAATCGTCGGTCACAACGGTGCCGGTAAAAGCACGTTTCTAAAGGCGCTTTGTCGTATTTACGAGCCATCTCAGGGCCAAGTCCATGTCGATGGAAGGTTGGCCCCGTTATTGGAAATCGGTGCGGGATTTCATCCGGATTTCACAGGCCGCGAGAACATCTACCTCAATGGGGCGATTCTCGGTTATACACAAAATCAATTGCGAAGAATCGAGCCCGAAGTCATTGAGTTTGCGGAGCTGGAAGATTTCATCGATATGCCGGTGAAATATTACTCGACGGGCATGCATTTAAGATTGGCCTTTTCGCTCGCAACGGCGGTCGAGCCGGATATTCTCATACTCGACGAGATGTTCGCCGGCGGCGATATGTCGTTCGTTCAACGCGCTACGGATCGAATGAAGCAGATGATCGCTCGCGCTAATATCATGATTTTCGTCTCTCATGATCCTAGTTTACTTTCGACGCTGTGTAATCGAGTTATTTGGCTCGATCATGGCAAGGTAAAGCAAGATGGCCCAGCCAAACAGGTCCTGTCGGACTTTGTGGGGGCGAATGCACGTGCGGCATAGTCGCAGCGTTTCGGCGGCTTCGCTCGAATCGAATTCTTTGACGGTCGGGCAGTAAGGTCGTTGTTAAGCCGGACTTTCGATCGATGCCGATCGTCTTTTTACAAGCGGTACACTTCCGTAGTTGGATTTAGGACAAATGTCGTGACGAATGCGGTCGCCACTGACGACATCGGCGACAACCGAATTGTCGTCGTCCTCGTAAACTACTTCTCGGAGGGGTACCTCCGCGATTGCTTGTCCGCCCTAGCCGTTCAGACATTACCTGCCGATCGAACGATCGTGGTCGACAACGGTAGCGATTCCTCGCGACTCGACGATACTCTACGGGATTATCCGGAAGTCGAGTTGTTGCGCATGCCCGGCAACGTAGGTTTCGCGGTCGCCAACAATCGGGCGGTTGCAATGGCGCGCGACTGCCGCTGGGCGGTGTTGCTCAACGTCGATGCGTTCCCGGATCCCGATTGGCTGGCGACGCTGATGAAGTCGGCCTTGGAGCATCCGGATCTCGCTTTTTTCGGCAGTAAATTAGTCGACGCACGTTCGACGCATCTGCTCGACGGCACCGGCGACGTTTATCACAGCAGCGGCTGTGCATGGCGTCGGGACCACGGCGAGTCGACGATTCAGGAACAACGCACCACGACCGGAACGATCGCTCCCTGTGCAGCGGCCGCGATGTATCGACGCGATTGCTGGGAAGCGGTCGGTGGCTTCGATGAAAAATATTTTTGCTATTTGGAAGATGTCGATTTAGCCTTGCGGCTTCATCTCGCCGGTTACAAATATGCGCATGTGCCCGAGGCGGTCGTGCGCCATGTGGGGTCTGCGATCACCGGCCGTCGGAGTGAGTTCTCCGTGTACCACGGCCATCGCAACTTAGTCTGGACGTATATCAAAAACATGCCCGGTTGGCTGTTTTGGAAATACCTCCCGCAGCATCTGCTGCTCAATGCAGTGAGCCTGATTTGGCTAACGTATTGCGGTCGTGGGCGAACCGTGTTGCGTGCGAAGATGCATGCGCTACGCGGCTTGCCGAAGCTCTGGCGGCAACGGAAAGCGATTCAGCGCTCGCGACGAATTTCAACTCGTGAGTTCGATGCATTGCTAGCACACGGCGTGCAAAAACTTTTCAGCCGACTCTAGTTGCCGATGCCGGTTGTCGTGAGAGCGATTACATTGATCGAAGAATTTTGCATCTTCGGATGCCGCATTTTTCGGAATCGTAGATGTCGTTGCGAGTATTAGTCACAGGCGCGGCAGGTTGCATCGGCCGCAGTTTGTGCCGCGCGCTGCTGAAGCAAGGGCATCAAGTCGGCGCAGTCGTCAGGTCGTCTGCTTCGGTCGATCGACTTCCCGTGGGAGTGCGGCTGAGTTGGGTCGGCGAGATCGCGCCTGAGACGACCTGGCCCGGCGAGTTATTCGCTCAAGCGGATGTCGTCGTTCATTTAGCGGCGAAAGTGCATTGTCGTCATTCCCGAAACGCATCGTCGGAATTTCAGCGAGCGAATTCGGAAGCCTCCGAGACATTGGCACGCGCGATGGCAGCCGCTCCGAAGTCGCCGCGTCTCGTCTACTGTAGTTCGGCGCATGCCGTCTGCAATTTTTCCGATCAGGTCGTCGACGAATCCAGTCCGTGCCGGCCGCAAACGTATTACGGCAAGAGTAAATTCGACGCGGAGCAACGTCTCCGCCGTGTCTCCGAAGATACGGGTCTCAAGGTCGTGATCCTCAGGCCCGCGCCGGTCTATGGTCCGGAACTCCCCGGCGACCTCATGCGGCTTTTGAAATTCGCGTCGCGAGGTTGGCCGCTGCCGCTCGGGGGTATCGAGAATCGACGCAGTCTCGTTTACATCGAGAACGTCGTCGACGCCTTGATCGCCGCATCGTCGCATCCGGCGGCCGTGGGAGAAACGTTCTTCGTCAGCGACGGCACGGACGTCTCGCTCGCCTCGCTGCTGCGCATGTTCGCCGCGGCCCTGGGGCGGAGTCCTCGCTTGATCTCCGTAGCGCCGCAGCGACTCCGCAGCATCTTGGGGCTCTTAGGAAAAGCAGCTGCGGCCGATCGCATGCTCGGCTCGCTGGCAATCGATAGTCGTCGCATCGGCCGCACTCTTGCTTGGCAACCGCCTTACGATTTAACCTCCGGACTTTCCGCAACCGCTCAATGGATGAAGCGAATCGCATGAAGCGCATCTTCGATCTTATATTCGGGCTCGCTGTTTTGCTCGTCGTGCTGGTGCCGATGGCGCTCGTCGCTATTTTAGTCCGGCTGACCTCGCGCGGGCCGATCTTGTATTGGTCCGACCGCGTCGGCCGAAGCAATCGACTTTTCAGCATGCCGAAGTTTCGCACGATGCGTATCGATACGCCGCAGGTGGCCGCGCATCTGCTTACCGATCCGAAGCAATGGCTGACTCCCGTCGGCGCATTTCTCCGCGGCACCAGCTTAGACGAGCTGCCGCAGATCTGGAGTATTCTCCGTGGCGACATGAGTTTCGTCGGCCCGCGACCGGCCTTGTTCAACCAACACGATCTCGTCGCCGAACGGACTCGCTATGGAGTCCACACGCTTGTTCCGGGTCTCACAGGCTGGGCTCAAATCAACGGCCGCGACGAACTGACCATCGTCGATAAGACGGCCTACGATACCTGGTATGCGCAGCATCGATCGTTCTCGTTAGATCTTCGCATCATTCTCAAAACGACGCTCAAGGCAATCCATTTGCCGGACCGCCGAGAGGCGTGATCTAACGCGACGACGTGCTAGCTTGGCCTCTAATAGCGTTGTTGTCGCACGCAGACTCGCGCGCGAGTCGGTCTCATGATAAATACCTCCGTAGCGTGGTCTGATCGGCATGATCAGCAATTGACACGCTTGGAACAGCTGTCTAGAGTTCCGTCGCTTAAAACTCCGTCAGGACGACGGCTCGTCGCAAACGACGATGCAATTTCAAGAAATTGCGGCGTTGCAATGGATATGCACAACAAAAAGTTTCTTCCGATCGCCGTGCGCGGCGTCGTCACCTTAGGACTCGCGCTGGTTCTAGCGGCGATTCATTATGGGGTGTACTTTCTGCGCTTCGAGGGGGAGCCGCCGGCTCCGTTCTTGGTCGGGCTGCAAGAGTCGCTCCTGCTTGTCGTCGCGCTGAAGACCACGGCGCTCGTGTGGTTCGGTTTGCATCGAGGTTGGGGCCGCTTCGTCACGTTTCACGATCTGATCGCGCTGGCCGAAGCGACCACGCTCGGTTCGCTCTTAATCGTGCTGGCCGATCATCTCTGGCTAACCGATCGCGCGATTCCGCGAGGAATCATCATCCTCGATTGGGGAACATCGGTCATCGTGCTCTGCGGTTTGCGTAGCGTCGGTCGGTCGATGCGCGATCGCTATCGGTTGCTGTTCGCGCGCGGATCGGTCGCGAAACGAGTGTTGATCGTCGGCGCCAACCATACCGGCGAGAACCTATTGCGCTCGATCCATTTCAACGGCCGCATCGCATTCCAAGTCGTCGGCTTCATCGATCACGACGACCATCGGGTCGGTGAGCTTTTAGCAGGTGTGCCGATCGTCGGCGCGATCGAGCGCGCATGCCAACTCGCACGCAGCTATTCGGCGGAAGAAATCTTGATCACGGCCGGGGAAGTCTCCGGTCAAACGGTGCGGCGCGTCGTCGACGATTGCCGGCTGCAAGGGATTCGCGTTAAGATGTTGCCGAGTTACGAGCAATTGATCAACGGGCAAGTCGCCGTGAAGGTGCGCGACGTCGCCATCGACGATCTGCTGCATCGCGACCCCGTCAGCCTCGACACCGCACAAATCCATCAATGGCTCGAAGGCCGGACGCTGATGGTTACCGGTAGTGCCGGAAGCATCGGGAGCGAAGTCTGTCGACAGTTGTTGCAGTTCGCGCCGGCGAAGATCGTCTTGGTCGATCGTTCGGAGAACGGTCAGTTTCATGTCGAGCGACAGATTCGCGAGCTCGCTCCGCATGTTCCGGTGGAAGTACGCATCGCCGATATCGCCGACACGGTTCGCATGGAGCAATTGTTTCACGAACTTCGACCGGAGATTTTATTCCATGCGGCGGCCTATAAGCATGTGCCGTTGATGGAGCAAAATCCCGGCGAAGGGGTGAAGAACAACGTCGTGGCGACCCGTCGCCTCGCCGACCTCGCCGATGAATTCGGTCTGCAAGCCTTCGTGCTCATCTCGACCGATAAGGCCGTGAACCCGACGAGCGTCATGGGTGCTTGCAAGCGGACGGCCGAACTCTACGTGCAATCGTTGGCCGAGCGCTCGAGTTGTCGATTCGTCACGGTGCGGTTCGGCAACGTGCTCGATAGCGCGGGGAGCGTCGTACCGATATTTCGCGAGCAAATCGCGCGCGGCGGTCCGGTAACGATCACCGACGAACGGATGCAGCGCTACTTCATGACGATTCCCGAGGCTGCACAGCTGGTCATCCAGGCCGGGGCGATGGGCCAAGGGGGCGAGATCTTCGTGCTGGAAATGGGCGAGCCGGTTCGGATCGTCGACCTCGCGCACGATATGATTCGGCTTTCGGGGCTCAACGTCGGGCAGGATATCGAAATCCAAGTGACCGGCCTTCGACCCGGCGAGAAGCTGTTCGAGGAATTGCACATCCACGGTGAGACGCATCAGCCGACGCGCCATCCGAAGATCCGAGTGGCAAAGTGCGCCACGACGATGAGTGCCGCGGAACTCGCAGACGAGCTTGATCATTTGCAGAGCCTCGTCGACGCTCCGGCCGATTTGATTCTCGGGCAGCTCCAAAAGCTGGTCGTCCAATATCGACCGGAGATCGTTGTTTCGTCGGGCCCGCGACTCTTTCATCCTGAGAAGGAAGAAACCGACCGCGACGGAACTCGGCATCGGGCCGCTTAAGTTGTCGCCGGCTACTTCGCGCCCCAAACGCGCGAGTTCCAGAGCGGCGCTTCGGCTCGAATCATCTCTTGAAACTCCGGCGGGAGATCGACCAAGTCGGTGAGTCGGCGCAGCTCGAGTACTTCATGCCCCCGACCGACGGGGCAGCGCAGAGCCCATTGGATCGCAACCTCTTTCGAGGGAACATCGATCACGTAGAAGCCGCCGACGAGCTCCTTCGTCTCCGTAAACGGCCCATCGACGAGCACTCGTTCGCCGTCGACGACCGAAACCTGCACGGCCGGATCCGCCGGATTCAAACCTTCGGAAGCGACTAACACGCCGGCCTTCGTCATCTCTTCATTGTAGCGCATGTAGGCCTTGATGAGATTCTCGTCGAACGCTTCATGCGCGGGATCGCAAGAGCCGAGTTCGTGGCCGGAAGAGGGCTGAGGAAGCGGGCGCGGAATCATGATGAAGCGCATCTGCGTGGTGTCTCCTAAGCGATCTGTTGCGGAAGGCGTTCCGTGGCGAGTGTTGCCGGCGAGTCTTTACCTATCAGACGAACGGCTCGGCGGCAAATCGACAAGCCGAACGAAAAAATATGAAAAAGATCGAAATCGTGCTATGTGTCTGCGCTTGGGCTTAGCTCTTGAAGTGAGCAAGGCGAGCGGTTTTCATGCGGCCCGCATGGCCTCGAGCTCGGTTCGCGCTTACACTGAAGAGACGGCTCCCGTCTCCTCACCGCTTGTTCTGCCGCTGCGTTTATCGCCCGTTCATCGCCTATGTCTGCCGACACCACTCCGCGCTCCCCCTTAGGATCTTCCTCGCGCACACCGTCGGGCCTGCGCGATCAGGTCATGTCGCTGAGGTTGGGGCAAAAGGCACGCGCGCAACAAGGGATCGCTTGGGCTCGTTGGTTGGCCGCCGCCTTGATCGTCGCCGGATTGGTCGCCATCGTTTGGATTCAATACTCACCGACGTTCTCGAAGGATGTCGCTCAAAGCGGCGCAGCAGCGAAGACCGGCGCCGATGCAACTTCGTCTTCCGGTGCGACGACCTCGACTCGCGACTCTTCGGCGCAACGGAATCCGCCCGCCCCGAACACTCCGAACGCCTCTGCAAACTCGTCGGCGAACTCATCGGCAAACCAGCCGCCAGCTTCGCAGTCGCCGGCCGATGCGAAGGGGAAGATCGTCTTGGAGTCGAAAGGTTATCTTGTGCCGGCGCATCAGATCTTGGTGAGCCCGAAGGTGCAAGGGATGGTCGTGAAGCTCGATATCGAAGAAGGACGTCGGGTAAAGAAAGGAGACTTGCTCGCGCAGATCGAGAGCATCGAGTTCGAGCGCGACCATGATCGGGCCGTCGCTCTGCATGAGTTGGCGAAAGCGCGGCTTTTGGAAATGGAAAACGGCAGCCGGCCCGAGGAGATTTCGCAAGCCGAAGCCGAGCTAGGACAGGCCCAGGAAGAACTCCTCGACTTCGAGCGGACTTGGAAACGGAACGCCGAGCTTTGGAAAAGCCGATCCGTGACGGAGCAAGAACTTCAAAAGTCGGAGAGCCAATATCTCTCGACGAAGCGCCGCATAGAGCGTTTGAGCTACGCTTTGCAATTGATGCGCAAGGGCCCGCGCGAAGAGCGGATCGTCGCGGCGCGTGCGGAAGCGAAGCAGTATGAGGCCGACGCGTTGAAGTCTGCCTGGAAGCTGAGTAACTGCAAAATTCTCGCACCGATCTCCGGCATCATCCTGAAGAAGAACGCCGAAGAGGGAAACATCGTCAACACGATGGCGATGAACGGTTCGTTCAGCCTTTGCGAGATGGCCGACCTCTCCGATCTCGAAGTCGACCTCGCGATCCAAGAGCGCGACGTCTCGCGGATCTTCGTCGGTCAGCATGCCCGCATTCGCTCGGAAGCATATCCCGAGCGAGTCTACGAGGGCTATGTTTCTCGCTTGATGCCGATCGCCGATCGAGCCAAGGGGGCGATTCCGGTGCGGGTCAAAGTGCGAGTGCCGACGAACGAAGAAGGGGTCTACCTGAAACCGGAGATGGGAGCGATCGTTTCCTTCTACGATTACACAGACCCCGGCAAGCCGGCCACGGCGACACTTCCTTAGTCCCCTTTGGGGGCGACCGAAGTCCGATTCCCAGGCCGGTTCGCGAGCGTATTCGCTTTCTAGAACCGCAGGGGAACTATTCCGTCTTCCAATGCCCCTCTTTTCCGCAGTTTTGAGCCTGATTCGGCGTTGCCCTTTGCCGAGTCCGGATCGCTGCCGTCTTCCTTATATCTAGAGCAGCCGAAATGTCTTGCCGGCTTTCCTATCAGTGGTTCGATTTAGGTTGACTTACGGCACAAGCCGAAGATATAAATAGGGTTGGATGACAAGGCCGCGCGGCACTCCTTATGCGCGGTCTCCTGCCTCGACAAAACAACCCGCCTCCCACGAACGAATACCTGCCTTGCCGTTGCTAAGGTGCGCCGGCGAACTTCGGAAGATTTACAGATCCGAAATCGCGCGTCGAACCGTTTGCAATCCGCTGCTTTCTTCCCACCGAGATACGAAAGAGCCTTCATGAGCCGCCGATTTTCTCGCTTAGGTTGCGAAGATGCCCGTAGCACGCTGACTCCCTCGCGCCGCAGCTTCTTGCAAATGGGAATGATGGGCCTCGGCGGATTGTCGCTGGCCGATGTCTTGCGCTCCGAAGCGAGTGCCGCGACCAATGCTTCGGCTTCCGGCCCGAAGGTGATCAATAAGCCGAGCAACGTGAAGTCGGTCATCATCTTGTGGATGCGCGGCGGGCCGAGCCACATCGATATGTGGGATCCTAAGCCGGATGCTCCGGTCGAGTTCCGCGGCGAGTTCAACACGATCGGCACCAATGTGCCGGGCATCAACCTGACCGATATGCTGCCGAATTCGGCCAAGATCATGGACAAATGGTCGATCGTGCGGAGCTTGCATCACGCCGATGCGGGCCACTCGACCGGCGACCAAATGTGCTTCACCGGTTATGCCGCCGGACCGAGCGCCGACCAAAACTATCACCCCAGCTGCGGCTCGATCGTCGTCGAGCAACTGCAGAAGCGCGACACTTCGCTGCCGGCTTACGTGATGATTCCGAAGATGGTGCCCGGCACCAACTCGGCTTATCTCGGCGTGGCTTGCAAGCCGTTCGAGACGATCGCCGACCCGGCGGTGGAGGGCGAGTTCAAGGTTCCGAACTTCGCACCTACCGAGGGCCTGACGGTCGAACGTCTCGGCGATCGCCGCTCGCTCTTGGCGCACTTCGACAGCTTCAAACGCGAACTCGACAACAGCGGCCACATGGTCGCGATGGATCGCTTCCAAGATCGAGCCTTGGAGATTCTGACCTCGACGAAGGCCCAAAAGGCGTTCGATCTCGATAGCGAACCGGCTGCCGTCCGTGAGCGTTACGGCTTCATGCCGGCATTCGATCCGGGTGCCGCCGACCGCTGCGGCGCTCCGGCTTGGAGCCAGCGCATGTTGTTGGCTCGCCGCCTCGTCGAAGCCGGAGTCCGGCTCGTGACGGTCGACCTCCGCTGGTGGGACACGCACGTCAAAGGCTTCGAGTCCCTCCGCCAAGGCTTCTTGCCGCGCTGGGACAAGGCCTATCCCGCCCTCATCCACGATCTCGAAGAACGGGGCCTGTTGGAAACGACGTTGGTCGTCGCCTGGGGCGAGTTCGGCCGTACGCCGCGCGTGAACGCCAACGCCGGCCGCGACCACTACCCGAACGTGTTCAGTGCGGCCTTGGCCGGTGGTGCGATCAAGGGAGGTCGGGTACTCGGCTCGTCTGATGCGAAGGGTGCCTTCCCGAAAGACAATCCGAAGAGCCCGCAAGACGTGCTGGCGACGATCTATCAGCACCTCGGCGTCGATATGGATAAGCACTACCTGAACAGCTCAGGACGTCCGATCAAGACGCTCCCGTTCGGCGACCCGCTCAAAGAGCTGATGAGCTAAGCGCTGCTCAGCGTGGAATGCAGCAGTTCGCGAAGCTCTCGCTCCCTGCGGTCGAGTTCGGCCGTGAGCTTGGGTTCGTGCTCCGCCGCGGCAAACACGGTTGCCAGCGGCTCGTCGCGGCCTACGCTACTGCCAGCCGCCGGAATATCGGCCACGTCGGGCCAAGCCTCGGCCCGGGTTGTAGCGGCGTCGTTGCGGCGCTTAAGTAACTCACGCGTAAAGCGTTCGGGCACATTCGCGACGTCGACATCCGAATAGACGATCCGCTTCCCATGCGTCGTCGGTCCTTCCGGATAGAGCGCGAATCGATCTTTCAGTCCCGCTGCCGGCATCGTTTCTCGGCAGGCGGCGATATGGAGCCCGATGAGTGATTCGCCGCGCGCGCGCTCGATCAGCTCGACGCTTGCCGTGTAGCGCGGGTTGATTTCTAACAGCCAGGGAACCCGCATTTCGTCGATCAAAAAATCGATGGAAAAAAATCCGAATAATTCGAATTCCTTGGTCGCTAGTCTTCCTATGTCTCCTAGTTTGTCGTCAAGAGAAGTCGTCACGAGCGACTCGAACGGCAGCGGCCCGACCGATCCGCCGTAGCGAAACGGTTGCACTTCGCGCGCACCGGGGCTCAACGACTGAAGCGAGAGACCTAATAGATACGTCTCATGATGTGTCGCGAGATAGACGGCACCGAACGGCATCCCTTCGATGCGCCGTTGCAGGTAACGGTCGTCGTCGAAGAGATCGCCTTCCGAGCTAAGCGATTGCTCATGGGAGAACGGTACGACTCCGAGCCCTCCCGACGATCGACGACGCTTCACCAGCCAGCGCTCGTCGCGCTGAATCGGAGTGCGAGCGGAGTCGTCGCCGGCCTCGCGGGTCGTCCCCATGAACCGCCGCGCGAACTCGGCCCGACTGAAGATCGACTCCGGAAACGAGACGCCATGCCGGCACGTCGTCTCTCGAACCGTCTCTTGAAGCCGGCGTGGGTCGCGAACCCGCCGCAAGACCTTGCCGGGGCTGCCGAGCAGTCGGCGCTCGGCGGCCAACTCGTCGACGACCTCGGGATGGTTCTCGAGTCCGCCGACGTAGAGCCAGTCGCATGCCGGCATCGTACGTGCGAGCGCGACGACGTCGCGCGGGAAGTTCCGGCTCCGGCGAACCTCGGCGACCTCGGCTAAGTCGGCATCGGCGAACAAGTCGATCGCGTACGGTCGGTATCCGCCACGCAACGCCGACTCGGCCGCGGCTCGCGCCGAGGCTCCGACGATCAGCAGCGGCTCCCCGGCGGCAGACGTCATAAAAACCCTATAAAGCCCGAGATTGCGGCATTTTTCGCTCGCTGCCGGCAGAGCCGACCGCCGTAGAGTTCACTCCTCCGACGAGCATGCTCCGGAGGCGTCCGGGCATGAAAAAAGCCGTCGCAAGGGCGGGACCTTGCGACGGCTCGGATTCTAACAAGTCATGCCGGTCGGTGAACTAGGCCACCGAGCCGGCCGACGACTAGCGGAGGAACTGGAGGCACCAGTAGACCCGACCGCTCGGCGAGGTGTAGGCAGCCGCACCGACGCGGTTCCAACCCCCGAGGATGTTGGCCCGATGGCCCGACGAGTTCATCCACACGTTCAAGACTTCGGTGCAGGTCCGTTGACCCATGGCGATGTTCTCGCCGACCGGCTTCGTGGTGTGTTGCATCCGGTGCGATGCGGCCATCCAGTTGGCATGCTGGCGGGCCGACTCGACCAAGCTCGGATCGATCACCAGCGGCTTCATCCCGCGGCGAACGCGTTCGTTGTTCGTCATCTCCAAAACGGTCGATTCCGTCGACGTCAACTCAAAGACGTCCTTTTCGACCGGCGTCGCGGCGGGCGCTTCCTTGGCAGGCTCTTCGGCCCGCGCGCTTCCGAATCCGACGAGTACCGCCGCAAGGCACGTCAACATTAGCTGCTTCAACATCTCCACCTCCATTTGCAGACACTAGAAACTTCGCTCGTCAGGCCGACCTGGGTGTCGCGATTCTCGACGAGCGTGTCGGTCGTACCGTCGACCCACGGGTCCTAGGTTGACGGTCGGCGCTTGACTCCGCAAGGGTCCAGGAAGGGGGGGAAGACTTTGACGCGCCTCTCGGGACGGGTTCTTGCAATCCCATTCGGATTTGTTATTGTTTGGGTCGCAATCCAGCGCACCCAGACCTTTCGAGCATGCGGGAGACGGACGAGATATGTCGATGTACATCGGAGAAGCTTTGGCCGGAGACGGCAATGAAATCGCCCATATCGATCTCTTGATCGGCGACAAGCAAGGCCCTGTAGGCAACGCTTTCGCAAACGCTTTGGCACGCCAAAGCGAAGGGCATTCGAACCTGTTGGCCGTGTTGACTCCGAACGTCGCCGTGAAGCCGGCGACCGTGATGATCACGAAGGTCACGATCAAGGGTGCGAAGCAAGCCGTGCAGATGTTCGGCCCTGCGCAAGCCGCGGTCGCGAAGGCCGTCGCCGACTCGGTCGCCGAAGAAATCATCCCGAAGAACAAGGCCGAAGACCTTGTCATCGTTTGCGGCGTGTTCATCCACTGGCAAGCCGCCGACGACAAGAAGATCTACGACTACAACTACGCCGCCACGAAGCAAGCGATCGCCAGCGCCATGCAAGGCAAGCCGACCGCCGACGAAATGATCGCCCAGAAGGATAAGGTCAAGCACCCCTTCCAAGGCTTCTAAGCCAAGGCCGGTCGTCGCCAGAGAATCTCAATGCCAAGTCCGTCGGCCTGCCCGACGGACTTGGCATTTTTCATAGCCGCATTTCGCCGTATTATCCTCGCTTCTCGTCTGAGCCGACCACTGACCACCGACCCCTGACCACTGCTTGCTCCCATGTCCAAACCGAAAATCCTCGTCCAACTCGATACCGATTCGCAGGCCAGCGTCTTCGATTCGGTCGTCGCCGTCGATGCCGGGATCGATCACTTGTTTCGCCATTGCGGCATCGCGGCGGACAACGTGCGCGATCGGGTTCACGGCGCGATCTTTACGCGCGGAGTCGACGACCTGAAGTCGACCGCGCTCTTCATCGGCGGCTCCGATGTTTCGCTCGGCGAAGCAGTGCTGAAGGCGGTGAAGAAGTCGTTCTTCGGGCCGATGCGAGTCTCGGTGATGCTCGATTCCTCGGGTGCCAACACCACCGCCGCCGCGGCCGTCCTCGCGGCTCGCAAACATCTCGACCTTGCGCAGACGACCTCCTTAGTGCTCGGCGGCACCGGACCGGTTGGGCGGCGCGTCGCGCGGTTGCTCGCGCGCGAAGGAGCCGTGGTGCGCGTCGCCTCGCGCGACCTCGCTCGGGCCGAGGCGGTTTGCCGCGACGTCGCGGCGATCGTCCCGGGCGCGAAGCTCACGCCGCATGCCGTCGGCAATGGTGCTCAAGCCGCCACGGCTCTGGAAGGCTGCAGCCTCGTGGTTGCGGCCGGAGCGGCAGGGGTCGAACTGCTTGCCGGCGAGGCTCGCACGAACACGCCGGGCCTCCGGGTCGCGATCGATCTGAACGCGGTTCCGCCGGCAGGAATCGGCGGCATCGAACCGTTCGACAAGGCCAAGGAGCGCGATGGCGTCGTGTGCTACGGGCCGCTCGGAGTCGGCGGCACGAAGATGAAGATCCACAAAGCGGCGATCGCGAAACTCTTCGAGCGCAACGACCTCGTCTACGACGCCGACGAACTCTACGATCTCGGCAAGTCGCTCGCTTAAGCTTGTGCGTCGCACGCGCAACGGATCATTCCGCCAGCGGCGCTCGGATAAAGAGATAAGCCACGGACGACATCGCGACCATGCAGCTTGCGACGACGACGAGCATGATCGTCTTCCGCAGCCGCACTTTTCGTAAGCGTTGCTGCACTTCCTCGAATTCATCTTCGCCGGCGGCTTCGGTGCTAGACGGGATGTAGGTTGTGCCGAAGCCCGGCATCGCGCTGAGGTCCGCTCCCTTCGAGCCCGGCGGCGGCAACGGCGGAAGCGGAGACGAAGCAGGCGTGAGCGGTGGATGCTTCGGCGGCGATTTCGACGATGGCGACTTCGATGACGGCGATTTCGCCGGCGGTAAGTCGAGAGCCACCGACGATCGCTCTCGCTTCGACTTCGACGAACGCTTTTTGCTGCGCTGCTTATCGACTTGCGGCGGAGGCAAGATTTCGATTTCCGGCAACGGGCTGCGCTGCGGGCCGTGACCGATTTTTCGTTCGCCGCCGATGCGAGGCAAGAACGAGGTCCCTTCCACCGGCGCATCGACCGGCAGCATCGCCCGAGCAGGCAAGTCCGATCCCGATGCCGCAGGCAATGGTGGAAGCGGCGGCAAGGGAGCTGACGGCATCGGCATCGACGACATCGGCGCTGACGGAACCGGTGCCGAAGGCATCCTCGGAAGCGGAGGCTGTGGCGGCGGCGCCGGCGGTAAAGGAACCGGCGGCAGAGGGGCCATCGGCATCGGAGCCGTCTGCATGGCGGGCAGCGGCATCGGCCCTGGCATTTCGGGCGGGAGAATCACGTACGCGAGGCCGCACTTGTCGCAAAGCAGGTTTTGCCCGACTAGCACGGTCGGCACCGTCATGATGCCTGCACACCGCGGACATTTGCTGGGGATCCAACTCACACGCCTGTTCCTCGCCTGCGACCGATCGCGACCACAACTATATTAACCGCCGCTGCGACATGCGAAAATCCGTCTCGTGATGATTCTCTTCGCTCTCGAAGCCGCCGCTTGTCGCTGTCTTCCGAGCGGCCTTGCAGCCGTCGCCGGAATCAGTTTTACGGCTGCGTTCCCGTCGAAGGAGGAATCTCGCGGCCGTGTGGGTCGAGGTCCGACTTCGGCAGGCTCTCCGCGAGTTGTTGTTGCAGCTCAGGGCCGATGAAGTGCTCGATCCGTTCGGCCGGCGCGTGAAGATGGTCGAGCGGAAGTTGGAAGTTCTTGTCGAGATACGCTTCCCACAAGCGATGCGAGCGGACGAGCGACTCCGCTTGTCGGCGCCCTTTGTCGGTGAGGACGACGCTTCCTTCCGGAGTCTTGTCGATCTCTCCGCGCCGCATCAGGCGATGCAGCGCGTAGCGAGCGACGAAGCCGCCGCCGAACGCGCGCACGAGTTCGCGCACCGTCATCGTGCCGCCGTCGCGCGAGCGGCTCGGTTCTTCTTGGCGATACAAGAGCGCGGCCAAGTCTTCTCCGGCGATGCGCGCCGTGAGCGATAGTTGGTGCCGCAACTTGCCGACGATGCCGTAGTGCGGCGCGAAGACGACCGCCGCGGCGAATTGCCCGCCCGCCACGCAGGCCATCATGCCGGCGGCGTTGACGTTCAGCAGTTTCGAAACGAGATAGCCGAAAAACGAGGCCGAGATCGCGAGCGCCGCCGACCACCAGACCATCCGCCCGAGCTTGTCGGTCAGCAGGTGCGCTGTCGCCGGAGGAATGATGAGCATCGCGACCGAGAACAGCGCGCCGACCGCTTCGAACGCCGCGACCGAGACGACCGCGGTCATTCCCATCAGCAGATAATAAATCAACGTCGCATTGATGCCGATCGCGGTCGCGAGCGCCGGATCGAACGAAGTAAGCTTTAGCTCTTTCCAAAACAGCGTGACGAACGCGATCACGGCGACCAATGCCGACAGCATGATCGGCAGCGCCTTCGGAACTTCGATCCCAAAGATCGTCTCGACGTTCAGCGGGATGTATTCGATTTGGCCGTACAGCACGCAGGAAGGATCGAGATCGACTTGCGAAGCGAAGTTGGAAAGCAGTAAGACGCCGACGCTGAACATCGCCGTGAAGACGATTCCCATCCCGGCGTCTTCTGCGACGCCGCCGTAGCGCTGCAGCGTTTGAATGAGGAAGGTTGTGAGGACACCGGTCGCCATCGCACCGAGCAGCATCGGCATCGGCGAGCGTCCGGCGAGGAGAAACGCGAGCACGATTCCCGGCAGCACGGCATGGCTGATCGCATCGCCGAGCAAACTCAATTTGCGCAGCACGAGAAAGCAGCCGAGCACGGCGCAGCCGGTATTGACGATCGCGGCGATACCGATCGTCCACCAATCGAGATAAGCACCTTGGCCGCTGAATTGCAGGAGGTTCAAGACGCTCTCCCTTCCGCTACGAGCGGCAGGCGGCCTTCTGCGACGAGCTTACGCTCCAGCGCACGAATAATGTCCGGCGGGAGATATTCGTCGACGTGTTGCACGTCGAGATCGACGAGCGAGCAGCTTTGGTCGGGATACTCGGTGAGGAAACGTTGCCAGAGGCGATAGCCGCGCACGACCTTCGCGACGTATTCGGCCCCTTGCGAAGTCAGGCTCAGTTCGTAGTCGTGCGTGCTCGGAGTTGCGCGCTCCGAAACCAGTTGTTGCAGTACGGCCGCATGCACGATGCGCTGCATCGTGCCGGTCGACCAACCCAACGAGCGCATCAACTCTGCGCGCGAGCGATGCACGGCGGTCGAGCGTCGGCCTTCCGCCGACTCGTAGATCCGTCGCAGCAAAGTTTGCAGCAACAGTTCATTACGGAACCGGCGATTCGCCGCGGCCCGCGCTAGGAGCCCGCGCCGCGGCGCGCCGAGCATCGAGGTTAGAAAGACGGCGGTGCCGACGAGAATGATGATCGGGCCCGCCGGAAGCAAGCTGAATTGCGCGCTCATCAAAGTTCCCAAGCCGCCGACCGCGCCGCCGATCACGGCCGCGCCGATCAGCAGCGTGCTCAGCCGATCGGTCCAGAAACGCATCGTCGCGCCCGGCAAGATCAGCATCGCCGTGACGAGGATCGCGCCGACCGCCGGCAACGCGATGACGACCGTAATCGCGGCGAGCGCCATCTGCGCATTGTCGAGCAACAGAGCCGGCCAACCCTGGACGCGCGCAAAGCCCGGATCGAACGACGCCAGCTGAAACTCTTTGTAGAGCAGCAAGATCAAGGAGAGCGAGAGAGTCGAAACGCCGACGAACAAGCGGACGTCGTCGGCGAGAAGTCCCGCCGTTTTGCCGAGAATATACGAGTCGAAACCGGCTTTGCTCCCCGCGACCGTTTGGTTTTGAATGTAGCTGATGAGCACGATTCCCGCGCCGAGAAACACGCTCCGCACGACCCCCATGACGGCATCGTCTTTCACGCGGGTCCAACGGCGAAGAAACGTCATCAGCAAGATGCACGCGAGCCCGCTCGCGAGCGCACCGGTCAGCATCGCGGGCAAGCTGCGTTGGCCGAGCCAAAGAAAGGCGAGGCACAGACCCGGCAGAGCGGCATGCGCGAGCACGTCGCCGATCAGCGCCCGGCCACGCAACACGGTGAAGCTGCCGACGAGCCCGGCATTGGCGCCGAGCAAGGTCGTGCCGAGTAAGACGATCAACGTGTTGTAGCTGATGAACGAATTCAAAGGATCTTCAATCGCTTCGTTGTTTCTTGCGCAGCGCTTCGGCAGCCGTGTCGAGCACGTCGAGCCGTCCACCGTAGGTCTTGTGCAGGTTCTCGCTCGTGAAGACTTCGCCCACCGGGCCGGCAGCCGTGAGCCGCATGTTCAACATCGCGACATATTCAAAATACTCGGGCACGGTGCGCAGATCGTGATGCACGACGAGAACCGTTTTGCCTTGTTCCCGCAAGGCGCGCAGCAACGCGAACACGACTCTTTCCGTCGCGGCATCGACGCCCGCCATCGGCTCATCCATGAAGTAAATGTCGGCCTGTTGCGCGAGCGCGCGAGCGAGGAACGTGCGCTGCTGTTGACCGCCGGAGAGTTGACCGATCTGACGATGCGCCAAATCGGCCATGCCGACCTGCGCCAGGCATTCGCGCGACCAAGCGACATCGGCGGCCCGCGGCCGACGAAACCAGCCGAGCTTGCCGTAGGTTCCCATCAGCACGACATCAAGCACGCTCACGGGAAAATCCCAGTCGACGCTTTCGCGTTGCGGCACGTAGCCGATGCGGCGACGTTGAGCGTGCGCCGAGCCGCCGAAGATCTTGACGTCGCCGCCGGCGAGAGGCACCAAGCCCAAGATCGCTTTGATGAGCGTACTTTTTCCGGCTCCGTTCGGACCGACGATACCGACCAGTTGCGGCTTCGTGAGCGTGAGGTCGACGTCCCACAGCACCGGTCGCTGATGGTACGCGACCGTGACGTCGTGAACGTCGAGGATCGGTGGAGCTTCGGTTGGGAGCGAAGTTTTCATGTCTCGAATATCGTCTGCGTGCGACGGAGTCGCAATGGCAGTGTGCATAAGCCGCGTCTCGAATAGGCGAATCGTACGGTTACTTCAACGCTCCGACGATCACCGCGACGTTGTGGTGAACCATTCCGGCATAAGTTCCCTCGGGCGTGCCCGGCTTCCCCATCGAGTCGGAAAACAATTCTCCGCCGATCCGCACTTCATGCCCTTGGCTTTGGCAGCCTTCCAGCAAGTTGCGCACGTTGCGATCGCTGACGCTGGCCTCGATGAAGACGGCTTTGATCTTGCGCGCGACGATAAAGTCGACCAGCGCGTTGATCTCGCGCAAGCCGGCTTCGGTGTCGGTGCTGACTCCTTGAATCGCCTTAACTTCGACGTCGTAGGCACGGCCGAAATAGTGGAAAGCGTCGTGCGCCGTGATCAAAACGCGGAATTCCTTGGGAATCGCTTCGAGTTGCTTGCGGCATTGCAGGTCGAGCGCCGCAAGCTCCGTGCGATAGGCGGCGGCTTGCGCATCGTAGTCGGCTACGTGCGCAGGATCGAACTCGCCGAGAAACTTGCGCACCGATTCGATCGTCGAACTCCACAGACCGACATCGAACCAAACATGCGGATCGTACGAGTCGCCGCCGAGTGGAATCAGCTTGTCGACGGGAATGGTCGACGTGATCGCTGTGACCGGTCGGCGATTCGCCATGTTTTCGAACACATCCGTCATGCGCCCTTCGAGATGCAGACCGGAGTAGAAAATCGCGTCGGCGCCGGCGAGGCTCGAGATGACGCCGGGCGTCGCTTTGAAAAGATGCGGGTCGATCCCTTCCCCCATCAGTTGCGTAACGTCGACCCAACCGCCGCCGACGCGCCGCACGATGTCGGCGACCATGCCGGTCGTGCAGACGGCGCGAATCGGATGCTTGCCGGCAAACTTCTGCAGAGGGCTGCTGCCGGCGCTGCCGTGATGCGACTCGGCCTGGCTTCCGCAACCGACGAGCACGCTCACCAGCGCACCGGCTCCGGCGGCCAGCACGTCGCGGCGCGATAGGCTATTGGAGAACGAAGCCGCGGTTTTCGCCGCCGCTTCGGCCCCGAGAGCGGGATTACAGCGAGCGGCATTCTTGTAGCGCGGGAAACGCATCATGGAGGTTACTCAAAAACGGGGATCAAGGTCGCAGGAGACTCGTCGTTCGCCACTATTTCCATCTTCGGGCCTAGGAAAGTCGCCGCGTCAGTGATTTTTACATATAGAAAATATATTTTTTGACGAATCAAAATCATAGCTCCTGCCGGTCGCCATTGCTATGACTCTTCGGCGCATTGCCGGCACCTGAGTTGTAGTCGTCTGCTTCGGCGACTCTGAACCTCGTTAGATCTACCGGGCTCTTGATAGCACCGGCGTTGACCCTGACGCCCTTCTTCACGTATCCTCCCCGCCGCTCGAACGTCGCCCGCTCGGCGATGGGGCCCCCTTTTCGTACTGCGTCGATCATCATGTCGTTTTCCTCATCGTTGAGCCGTCGTGCGGTTCTCGCCGGCGGCCAACCGATCAGCACATTCATGTCGCGCGCGTTGGCGCAACCGGAGTTGATTTCGTTGGCAGCCGGCTTCGTCGATCAAGCGACGTTGCCGCTCGCCGCCGTCGACGATGCTTGGCGCTCGCTCGCCGCCGATTCCGTCGAAGGACATGCCGCGTTGCAATACGGAACGACGTCGGGCTACCGTCCGCTGCGCGAAGCGCTGCTGGAAGAGCAACGGACGTCCGACGGCAATCCCGAAGCCGAACGAAGCCTCACGCCGGAACAAGTCATCGTCACGTCGGGCAGCAACCAACTGCTGCATCTCTTGGCCGATACGTTGTTCGATCCGGGCGACATCGTGCTCTGCGCCGCTCCGACTTACTTCGTCTATCTCGGCGTCACGAAGAATCTTCAAGTCCGCGCGATCAGCGTCGCCTGCGACGATCAAGGGCTGATGCCCGACGCGCTCGAAGACCGCCTGCGCGAGATCTCCGCGCGCGGCGAGCTCGATCGCGTGAAAGCGATTTACGTCGTCAGCTATTTCGACAACCCGCGCAGCGTCACGCTTTCGGCCGAACGCCGAGCCGCCGTGGTCGGCATCGCCAAGCGTTGGTCGAAGACGCGGCGCATCTACGTGCTTGAAGACGCGGCCTATCGCAAGTTGCGCTACTCCGGCGACGATGTGCCGAGCTTGCGCGCGTTCGACGACGAAGGGGATACCGTCATCCTGACGCAAACTTTCTCGAAGTCGTTTTCGCCGGGCGTGCGCATCGGCTGGGGAATCGTGCCGCAGGAGTTGATGGGCCCGTTGTGCGATCAGAAGAGCAACATCGATTTCGGCGCGCCGAACTTGAATCAGCACTTGATGTATCGCGTGATCGAAAGCGGAGTTTGCGAGCGACAAGTATCGCTCTTGCGCGAAACTTATCGCCGCAAACGCGACGCGATGCTCGCCGCCTGCAACGAGTATCTGGCCGGGATCGAAGGGGTGCATTGGTTGAATCCGGCCGGTGGTTTGTATGTCTGGCTCACCGTCGCTCCCGAGATCGATGCGGGTTTCCGCGGGAAACTCTTCGATCAGGCGCTCGCCGCCGGCGTGATCTACGTGCCGGGCGAGTATTCGTATGCTCCCGAAGGGGAACCGGTCGCGCACAACACGATGCGGCTGAGCTACGGCGTGCAGTCGCCCGAACGGATCCGCGAAGGGATCCGCTTGCTTGCCGGCGCGATCCGCCAAGTGGGGAGCTAAGGCTCGCTCATGCGCATCATCGACCGTTACTTGCTGATGCAGTTCGTCAGAACGTTTCTGATCTGCTGGATCAGTCTTACGGGCCTGTACGTCGTCGTCGACGGCTTCGGCAATCTCGATGAGTTCATGCGCTTCGCCGAACACAGCGGTCGGCCGCTCTACGGCATCTTGGGCGAATACTATTTCTTTCGCGCCATTTTCTTCTTCGATCGGATCAGCGCGATTCTGGCGATGATCGCCGCGATGTTTACGATCACCTGGATTCAACGCCACAACGAATTGACGGCGCTCATGGCGGCCGGCATTTCGAAGATGCGCGTCGTGCGGCCCGTCATTTGCGCGGCGGCGTTGGTCACGCTGTCGGCGGCCGTGAGCCGGGAGTTCGTCATTCCGAGCATGCGCGAGCGCTTGATGCGCGACCCTAAGGATCTGATCGGCGATATTTCGGCGGAGATGTCGACGCACGTCGATAACGAATCGGACGTCATCTTGACCGGCGCATATACGCAAGCCATCGCCCAAAAGATTCATCGTCCGAAGTTCGTGCTGCCGCCCGGAGCCGATCTTTACGGCAAGCATCTTAAGGCGCGCGATGCTTTTTATCGAGCGGCCGAAAACGGCCGACCGAGCGGCTATCTTTTTCGCGAAGAAGTCGCACCGCCCGAATTGCTCAAGCATCCCGGGTTGAAAGTCGGTGGTGCGGCCATCGTGCTGACGCATCACGATCAGCCGGAGTGGATCGCGGAAAACGAATGCTTCGTCGTCAGCAACGTCGACTTCATGCAGTTGAGCTCCGGTGGAAAGTGGCGGCAATTTATGTCGACGCCAGAGTTGATCGACGGCTTGCACAACCCGAGCCTCGACTACGGAGCCGACGTCCGCGTGATGGTTCACAGCCGGTTCGTACAACCGCTGGTCGACGTGACGTTGCTGTTCCTCGGTTTGCCGCTCGTGCTGCGGCGCGAGACGCGCAACGTTTATACGGCGATCGCGATGTGCGTCGGAATCACGGTCTTGTTCCTGGTCGTCGGCATGGCTTGCCAATATCTCGGGTCGATCGTGCTCATTCGCCCGTCGCTGGCCGCGTGGCTGCCGCTGATGATCTTCATTCCCACGGCGACGGCGATGTACGAACGCATCGACCGCTAGCCACGCCGTATCGGCCCATGCTCGCCGCCGTCGAAAGCTCGCCGGCCGGCGATTTTGCCCTCTTCGCGCTTCCATCGGCGCCGGCCGCTTCGTAAGATTTCGGCACACCGGCAGGCGGAGGGTCGAAGCATGAAGGAAGAACGTAGCGTGATTTCCGAGAAGCCTTGGGTCGATGGTCTGACGATCGGCGAAGCATTCGATCGCACGGCGGCGCGCTGCGCCGATCGCGAAGCGCTCGTCTTCACCTCGCTCGACTATCGTCGGACCTATCGTGAGTTTCAGGCCGACGTCGATGCCGCTGCACGCGGCTTGCTGGCGATCGGCGTCGGTCGCGGCGATCATGTTGCCGTGTGGGCGACGAACGTCCCGCAATGGCTCGTGCTGCAATTCGCTACGGCGAAGATCGGCGCGGTGCTCGTTACGGTGAACCCGGCTTATCGTGCGTTTGAGTTAGAGTATGTCTTGAAGCAGAGCGATGCCAAGGTGCTCTGCTTGGTCGACAAGTTCAAAACCTCCGACTACTTCGCGATGCTCCAAGAGGTTTGTCCCGAGTCGACTAGCGCAGCGTCGAGCGACGGGACTCGCTGCGAAGTGCGGAGCGAGAAGTTTCCCCGTTTGAAAACGATCGTCGCTCTGCGAGGGACTGCGCCTGCCGGTTTCCTCGCGTGGGACGAAATGCTGCGCCTGGGAAGCGCAGGACATTTCGACCTGCGCGCCGCGGCCGAAGGGCTCACTTGCTCGCAGCCGATCAACATTCAATACACAAGCGGCACGACCGGCTTCCCGAAAGCAGCCACGCTCAGCCATCGCAACTTGCTGCTCAACGCTTACTATGTCGGCGGCTGTCAGCGTTTTTCCGAACAAGATCGCGTTTGCATTCCGGTGCCGTTTTACCACTGCTTCGGCTGCGTGCTCGGCACGCTCGGCGCGGTCGTCTACGGTGCGGCAATGATCATTCCGGCCGATTCGTTCAACGCCACGGCCACGCTCGACGCGCTGGAACGCGAACGTCCGACCGCGCTCTACGGAGTGCCGACGATGTTCATCGCGCAGCTGCAATGCCCGACGTTTCCCGCGCGGAAGATCACCTCGCTGCGCACCGGCATCATGTCGGGCGCGCCGTGCCCGATCGAGATCATGCGGCAAGTGATCGACAAGCTCGGGCCGAGCGAGCTGACGATCGCCTACGGTCAGACCGAAGCCTCGCCCGTCATTACGCAAACGCATTGCCACGACCCGATCGAGTTGCGAGTGGAAACCGTTGGAGCTCCGTTGACCGATGTGGAAGTGAAAGTCATCGATCCGGCGACCGGTGCGACGCTCGGCGACGAGCAACAAGGGGAGCTTTGCACGCGCGGGCACCTTGTCATGCTGGGCTACTACAAAGACCCGGCGGCGACTGCGAAGGCGATCGATGCCGATGGCTGGCTGCATACCGGCGACCTCGCGGTTCGTCGGCCCGACGGCTATTACCACATCACGGGCCGGATCAAAGACATGGTGATTCGCGGCGGCGAGAACATCTATCCGCGCGAGATCGAAGAGTATCTGTTCCGCCATCCTTCGATCGAACAAGCGTCCGTCGTCGGCTTGCCCGATGTGAAGTACGGCGAAGAGCTCTGCGCTTGGATCAAGCTCAAGACCGGCACGACGGCGACGGAAGATGAGATCCGCGCGTTCGTGAAGGCCGGGCTCGCCCACTTCAAAATCCCTCGCTACGTTCGATTCGTCGAAGCGTTCCCGCAAACGATCAGCGGCAAGATCCAGAAGTTCAAGATCCGCGAACAGATGATCGAAGAGCTGAAACTGGTCGTGCAGAAGATGGCATGAGCAAAAGTAGCAGGCACGTTCCACGTGCCGTCAGCCACGTGCGTCTTTCGAGCACGACGCACGATCGCGACACGTTCAGCTCCGTTCAATAGCCCCGGATGCATATCCGGGGACACACCGCAACGATCGTTCGCTATCAACTGTGGCGGACGGCACGTGGAACGTGCCTGCTACTCAAACAAAGCACGGCCGCGATCGCGCTTGCTTGCGACATATAAAACATTCGTGCGTCGTCGCCCGAGCGGGCCGGGCCTCTTGTCAAACATTCTCTGCGCAGAGCATTCCGCCCGAACCGGCTTTCTTCGCAAAGAAAGGCTGGCTCGCGCGACGACGCACCGGACGACACCCAAGGGCAGCGAAGCGTTCTCTGCGACGTTGCAACCTCGCAAAGACCGTCGTGCAAGTTTCGACCCTCGGCTTACAGTCGTCGTACGTCTCGCCTGAACGGACGACGACCGAGGATCGCGAGGCATGCGTGTTTGCCGAAGCAAACCCGTACACACCGCAGGCCGGAAGAAGACATCGAACGATTTGCTTTCTCG